>NZ_PJCA01000030.1 GCF_002836355.1 Moritella sp. Urea-trap-13 | reverse complement strand
TAAATCACATTTGGCTTCCCACCTGTACTCTTCTATTCATACATCTTTTATTTATAAATCTGCTAGTCATTAAACGCTCCAACATAATTCGTGTTATACCAGCTTGCTTCATCAATATTTAGATGCAAAAAAGGCGCTAAATAAATTTAGCGCCTTGATGATTAATCATAATTTAAGTTATTACTTCATAACGATTAATTATTTCTTTTTATTCTTCTTAGTACGTTTCTTGGCTTTAAGTTTCGCTTTCGCAGATACTTTATTCTTGCCAGTTGCCGCTACTTTTGCTTTTTTCTTGGTTTTCGATACTGCAATTTTATTCTTTGGTTTCAATTCTTGAATTACACGACGTTTAATAGTTTCTTCAGTGTAACGTTCAATTTTACCAAAGATACGTAGATCATGCGCTTCAACCAATGAAATAGCTGTACCTTTCTTACCGGCACGTGCAGTACGACCAATACGGTGAACATAAATTTCAGCACTGCGTGGTAAATCAAAGTTAAATACATGACTTACATCTTGTACGTCAATACCGCGAGCGGCGACGTCAGTAGCAACTAATACTTTTACTTTATCATTTTTAAATTGATTCAGTGAGCGAGTACGTTTTGCTTGGTCCATTTCACCACGTAAATAAGCACACGGGATCTCTTGAGACTGTAAATAGCTTACTAGTTCAGCTAGACGTTCACGAGTTTTTACAAACACGATAGAGCGCGTAGTGCTTTCGTCACGTAACCAATGTACTAACAAAGCTTGTTTGTGTGCGTGATTATCAACATAGTGCATGAATTGATGAATCTTAGCTTTTTCTCTACGTGAAGGATTCGCTGTAAATTCAACAGGTTCTTTCAATAGTTCTTCAGCAAAACGCTCAATACCGCGACCTTCTAGGGTTGCAGAAAATAGCATTGTTTGTTGACGACGCGTCATTTCTTCAGTAATTTTTTTCACGTCATCATAGAAGCCCATATCTAACATACGGTCAGCTTCATCTAAAATCAGTACTTCAACAGCAGCACATTCAAATGCTTCACGGCGAATATATTCTAATAAACGACCTGGTGTTGCGATAACAATATCAAGGCTGTTTTTTAATACTTCTGCGTGTAGTGCATAATCAACACCGCCCGTTATCATTGATACTTTATGGTCAGTATAGGCTGCTAGCATTTTAGCTTGCTGGAATACCTGACTTGCGAGTTCTCGCGTTGGCGTCAAGATAAGTACGCGTCCAGGGCCTAATTCACGACGTGGAAAGTCAATCAGATGCTGAAAAGCTGGTAATAAAAACGCCAGCGTTTTACCTGTACCTGTCGGTGCAGATGCAAGGATATCTCTACCATCCATGGCAGTTGGCAATACTTGTTGTTGAATCATTGTTGGTTGAACAAGATTATTGTCAGTAAGTGCGACTATTAATTGATGGTCTAGATCGAGACTTTCGAAGTCCATAAAACTACCGTATACAAGAGGTTAAAAAGGAAAATGAGGCTATCAATTGCCGTATTTAAACAATGATACGTCAAATTTTTGATCGTTAGTCAGACATTATGGCAGATATGAGGCCGAGAGGATATTGGTTTTCTACTCAAGCAGGGAAAAAGTCGTTATTATAATGTCGATAGTTTGTTCGATGATTGCTATAAAGGGCTGCTAAGTTAGGTGAGTACAATGCGCCTTTAATCGTTTAGTCATTGTTTATATTGATTCGCTTGACGGCAATATTTTTGTTATCTTAGCGGCGTTATTTATTATTCACTTTAAGAGTTAAGGTTCGTTACTTCATGCGCTCACGTGGTCTACTTCCTACGACGTTATTGTCTTGCGTCACATTATTGTTGTCCTTATCAGCTTCGGTTTATGCCGCGGAAGATAAGTATTACTCTGAGAATAAAGGTGAAATCTCCAATGATGGTTATTGGGGGAGTCAGCGTGGTCACCTTGGCGGTGAGGAAAAGAAAAAGCCGCAGCCTGTTGTCGAAGAGCCTCAAGAGCCTGGGTTTGAACCTGTTGAATTTTTAACACCGTTATATTCCAATCTCAGCTTTGGTTTAAAACTGCACAGTAACTATGATGATTATGACCGCCACGGTAGCTCTTTCGAGAATAATCCTGGATTTGATTATGTACTCGATAATGTCTTTACCGAAGATTTGGTATGGCAAGCAAATGTAGATTACAAAAATGAAGATATTCTGATTACGAATGGTATTGGTATTTTACCCGAAGACAGCCTAATTGGTGTTGGTGTAAATGCTTTTTTGGATGTGGAATTAAACTCAGGAAGTCAGCGTTTATCTGTTGGTACTAAATATGACGACCCCGATTACTTCTTTAATTTATCATCCAACATTTATTTTCCCTTATCGGGTAAAGATGACGTCGATGATCTGGTAACGAGTATGGACATACGTGCAGAAGGGGCTATCACGCCCACGGTACAATTCCATAGTTCACTCGAGTACTTCGTTGGTGATAATGTTCAAATTAATGATAATTACGACCCGACTGATAACAGTCACAAGCTGACGGCGGGTTTAGATTATACCCCTATACCGTTATTACAATTTGGTGTTGAAGCCACCAAAGTGCAAGATCATGACTTTGGCTATGGTGTGTATCTCTATTTCAATTTTGATCCATGGCGACCATTAAATGAACAACTTGAGTGGATTGTAGATAATGATTTTTCTTTGCATAACATGATCCCATTCTCACGTTCTAAAGTACTGGCACGCACTGGTGAGTAATAGCAAGATGCTATATCGTGTCGTTATGTTAGAGAATAAAGAGTAGTCTGTGAACGATAACAATAATGGTTTTAGCTTTAAACAGTTTCATGTTTCACATGCTGATTGTGCGATGAAAGTCGGTACCGATGGTATTTTACTCGGCGGTTGGGCAGATGTGAGCACAACATCTTCCACGCCATTAAGGGTATTGGATATTGGCACTGGCTCCGGCCTTATTAGTTTGATGTTGGCGCAGCGCTGCCAGGGCAATATGCAAGCTGTAGCGATTGATATTGATGCTGCAGCGTGCCAGCAAGCCAAACAGAATATAGATAACTCACCATGGTTATCTTCGATCGTAGTTAAACATGTTGCATTGCAGGTGTTAACTCAAAGCACTAAAGCAGAACCTACTGAGTTTGATCTGATTGTCTCCAACCCGCCTTATTTTGTTCATGGTCAAGCATTTGCTGATGATGCACGGCAAACCGCAAGGCATACTGGCAGCTTAACTCATCAAGAGTTGGTCGATTGTGCACTGCAACTGCTAGCCCCTAATGGCCGAATTGCATTAGTACTGCCTTATGAGTCGGGTTGTGAACTTACTACTTATTGCCAACAATTAGGTAATTTAAACATAACTTGTTTAAACATAAAAACCACCCCGAAAAAACCTTACAAACGCATGCTAATGAATATTCGACGTGGTGATGCAAGGTTGGAAAAAAAATCCCTTACTATTCATGATCCCGATGGCAGTTATTCAAATGATTACCAACAAATCACTAAAGCATTTTATTTAAAAATGTAATTCCACTAAGTCGGTTTGGGATTTACTCTTGCACTTAATGACCAAATTGTTAGTATCGGTCTTTAATGGGTGAGTGGCTAATACAAAATTCTTTACAAGAATATAATTATAATACTTTGTGCTACACCGGCTGGGGAACTTTTTTCCCATGCTTGCTTCATGGAAGAAGTGAATAAATGAACACACAACAATATCTAAGCAGAGAGTATATTAATGACTATCAAATTAAAAACAGCTGATGTTTTAGCCATCGGTTTTATGACGTTTGCGTTCTTTTTAGGCGCGGGTAATATCATCTTTCCACCATTAGCAGGTAATCTTGCTGGGCAGTCATTTATGCCTGCGATGTTTGGTTTTCTTGCTACCGCAGTTGGTTTACCACTTATTACCATAATCGCAGTCGCAAAAGCTGGCGGTGGTTTAATTACCATGACGCGTTTCTTACCTGCAATGGCAGCAACCGCGATTGCAGTGGCGATTTACATCATTATAGGTCCTGCGTTTGCAGCACCAAGAACCAGCCTTGTTGCTTATGAGATGGGGATTAAACCTTTCCTAGGCGATGCTGCTAATGATACGACACTGGCTTTGTACTCTGTAGTGTTCTTTATTATTACTGCCTACTTTGCCCTAAGCCAAGGCAAGCTAATTGATAATATCGGTAAGATCTTAACGCCAGCATTAATAGTGTTATTAACAGTATTAGCGATTGCGGTATTTATGATGCCACAAGGTGATATTGGCATCGCACGTGAAGCGTATGTAGATAGTCCCTTTACCAAAGGTTTCCTTGAAGGTTATAACACCATGGATACTTTTGCGTCATTGATGTTTGGTATGTTGATCATCAACGTACTCAAAAGCAAAGGCGTAACAGACAAAGCTGGCCAATTTAAATACTTAGTGATGGCGGGTTCTATCGCTGCTGCGGGTCTGGCGTTTGTTTATATCTCACTATTCTACTTAGGTGCAACGAGTCAGTCATTGATTGCAGCAGGTGCTGATGTGAACGGTGGCATGATCTTAGCTACTTATGTACAAGCATTATTCGGTATGCCTGGTCAGTACATCTTGGCGGCAGTGGTAACACTTGCCTGTCTAACCACGGCAGTTGGCCTAGCAAGTGCGGTTGCAGAATTCTTCCATGAATTAAAACCACAATGGTCATACAAAATGCTGGTTGTTATTAACTGCATCGTCTGTGCCATCGTAGCGAATGTTGGTTTATCACAATTAATCAGCATTTCTGTACCGGTATTATTTGCGGTATATCCGATTGCGATTGCGATTGTTGCGCTAATCTTATTGCAAGAACGCTTCCCTAATCCACAGTTTGCATTCCGTCTCGTGATGGTTGTTGCATTCATGTTTGGTGTATTAGATGGTCTGAAAGTTGCTGGTTTTGCAATGAGTGGTTTTGATTTCTTACCACTATTTGAGCAAGGTTTAGCTTGGGTATTACCAACGGCTCTTGCTATAATCGTATCTATTGTTGCAATGCGTCCGCAAGCGAATATCAATGCGGCAGCGGCTAAATAGTTTTAATACATACTCTCAATGAGAGCTGATTAAACTAATTTAAAATCCGTTCCTCAGTGAACGGATTTTTTATGCAAAATTTTTTGGTGCTGACGCTATGTGGCGCTATAATAAGGTGGTTTGATGGGGAATGAATTGTGGTTAGCTTTGGCGATTGTATTTATTATTGAAGGTATAATGCCGATGTTGATGCCTAAACAGTGGCAACAAATGTTAACGGTCATTACCCAGCAACCTGCTGACAAGGTACGTAAATGTGCCGGTTGCCTAGTTGTAACTGGTGTCGTATTATTGTTTATGTTGTAATTTTTTTGTACAACAAAACAATTTTTTGTACAGTAGAACAATAAGTAAAGTTATATTTTCCGATTTTAATGAGATAGATCTCAAATTTTTTAAACATTTTGATTTAAATTTTGCTAGAATCCTCCTTTAACCAACAACCGCGACGGTATCATGGGAAAGAATGTAGTTATTCTCGGCACTCAATGGGGTGACGAAGGTAAAGGTAAAGTAGTTGATCTACTAACTGATAGAGCTAAATATGTTGTGCGCTACCAAGGTGGTCACAATGCTGGTCACACTTTAGTAATCAATGGTGAAAAAACAGTTCTTCACTTAATTCCATCTGGTATTTTACGTTCAAACGTTAAATGTATCATTGGTAACGGTGTAGTATTAGCACCTGATGCATTAATGACTGAAGTTAAAATGCTTGAAGATCGAGGCATCCCAGCTCGTGAGCGTATGCTTATCAGTGAAGCGTGTCCATTAATCCTGCCTTATCATGTATCACTTGATGCTGCCCGTGAAAAAGCACGTGGCAAAAAAGCAATTGGTACAACTGGTCGTGGTATCGGTCCAGCTTACGAAGATAAAGTAGCACGTCGTGGTTTACGTGTTGGCGATCTATTCAACATGGAACAGTTTGCTGTTAAATTAAAAGAAGTAATGGAATACCATAACTTCCAACTACAGCATTACTATAATGAACCTGAAGTAAGCTACGAAGATGTTCTAGCACAGATGCACGAAGTTGCACCTATCCTACTAGACATGATCGTAGACGTAACGTCACTTCTTGATGATGCACGTCGCCGCGGTGATGACATCATGTTTGAAGGTGCTCAAGGTACATTACTAGATATCGATCACGGTACTTACCCGTATGTAACATCATCAAACACAACTGCAGGTGGCGTAGCTACTGGTAGTGGTTTTGGTCCATGTCACATCGATTACGTTCTTGGTATTACTAAAGCTTACACTACACGTGTTGGTTCTGGTCCATTCCCAACGGAACTTGATGATGAAATCGGCAATCACCTAGGTACTAAAGGCCATGAATTTGGCGCAACCACTGGACGTGAACGTCGTTGTGGTTGGTTTGACGCAGTTGCAATGAAACGTGCAATTCAGTTAAACAGCATCACAGGTTTCTGCCTTACTAAACTAGACGTATTAGATGGTTTAGAAACGCTGAAAATCTGTACTGGTTACATGCAACAAGATGGTTCAATCCTTGACGTGCCACCTATGGCTGCTGACGGTTATGAACTTGTTGAACCAGTATACGAAGAAATGTCAGGTTGGAACGACGTAACATACGGCGCGACTTCTCTAGAACAACTTCCAGAAGCTGCAATCGCTTACATCAAGCGCATTGAAGAAATTACGGGCGTGCCAATTCATATCGTATCAACTGGCCCAGATCGTAACGAAACAATGGTATTAGTTAACCCATACGACCTATAAGTCTGCTTGGTTAAACTGATAAATAAAAGGTCGCAGATGCGGCCTTTTTTATACCTGTCATGATTTACTGTCGCGACTATTGCTGTTGTTGGTGATAGCAAGTTACTTAGTTCTTATTTAGTTATTTACTTAGGTATGCGCTTAGTTCCTTACTTAGAACGATAGTTTGTAACAGAAAACAGGCAGATACAAAAAAGCCGCATGATTGCTCATGCGGCTTTTTATGTTATTAACTGTATATTAATGAGTTACTGCAATTAGCTATTTCTGTTTGCGGCAATATAAGCTAACGAGATAAGCGCCTGCTTGTATTCTGATTCAGGTAATACGGTAATTGCTGCTACCGCTAAATCAGCTTCTTGCTGGGCTTTATCAAAGCAATAATTTAGTGAGCCAGTACGTTCAAGAATCGCCAGAATAGCATCGAGGTTATCCATGCCATTCATTTTTTCGATTGCTTCTCGTACCATTAACGCTTCTGCTTCAGTGCCGTGTGCCATAGCATGAATTAATGGCAATGTTGGTTTACCTTCAGCAAGATCATCCCCGACGTTTTTACCCATTTCTTGAGCATTAGCTGTGTAATCCATCACATCATCGATAAGTTGGAATGCGGCACCTAAATGTACCCCATAATCTATCATCGCTTGTTCGATGTCAGCTGGCTGCTCAGAGATGACCGCAGCAAGTTGCGTCGCAGCTTCAAATAGCTTGGCAGTCTTGTAATAGATAACGTCCATATAACGTTTTTCGTCGGTGTCAGCATCATTACAGTTCATTAATTGTAATACTTCACCTTCTGCAATCACATTGGTTGCATCGGATAAAATATCGATAATTTTACTGTTATGTAGTTTTGCCATCATTTGGAAAGAACGTGAATAAAGGAAGTCACCGACTAATACACTTGCGGCATTGCCAAACATCGCATTGGCGGTGTCACGGCCGCGGCGCATATCTGATTCATCGACTACATCATCGTGTAATAACGTTGAAGTATGAATAAATTCGATAATGGCAGCGACATCGACATGTTGCTGACCTTGATAACCGAGTGCGCGAGCGCTTAAGGTTGCAATCAGTGGACGAATGCGTTTACCGCCACCATTTACAATGTAATAACCCACTTGATTTACGAGGGCAACATCCGATTGCAGTCGATCTAAAATGAGTTCATTGACAGCGTCCATATCTTGTTTCGATAACGCTTGAATGGCTTTTATGTCCATGGGTAATAAGTTCCGTGCTTCTTTATAAAGTGGTATGACGATTTTTTCAGACTATTGTGCGTTATATTTATCACTAGCCCTATCTTGATACTACGCTATAAGATAAAATGCCCGTCAAATTTATGTCGTAATTGTACACTAAATTGTAATTGTCGAAAGGCTTAAGCGGCCGCGATTTACTACTTTCCTGCTTATTTATATTTATTTTGAAAATCAGCTTGCCTAACTGCAAAGTTTTGAGTAGAATTCGCGCCATTGTTATAAATTATTATGACGTGTCGCTACCTAAGGTACGCTAGACACGAATCGGAGTCAGAAAACATGTATGCTGTTTTCCTTAGCGGTGGCAAACAACACCGCGTTGTTGAAGGCCAAACTCTTCGTCTAGAACTTCTAGACGTTGAAGCTGGTTCAAACATCGAATTTAACGAAGTACTAATGGTAGCTAACGGCGAGAATATCGAAGTTGGCGCACCTTACCTTGATGGTAAAAAAATCACTGCTGAAGTGGTATCTCATGGTCGTGCGGATAAGATTAAAATCATCTATTTCCGTCGTCGTAAGCACTCTCGTAAACAGATGGGTCACCGTCAATGGTTTACAGAAGTTAAGATTACTAAAATCGCTTAATCAGGAGTACTAAAAGATGGCACATAAGAAAGCTGGTGGTAGTACCAACAACGGTCGTGATTCAGAAAGCAAACGCTTAGGCGTAAAACGCTTTGGTGGCGAATCAGTACTTGCGGGTAACATTCTAGTTCGTCAACGTGGTACTAAATTCCACGCTGGTACAAACGTAGGTTGTGGTCGTGACCACACTCTATTCGCTAAAGCTAGCGGTAAAGTGCAGTTCGAAATTAAAGGACCACAAAACCGTAAGTTCATTAGCATTGTAGCTGAATAATTTCAGTACAAACTAAGAATTTTTAAACCCCGCCTACATGGCGGGGTTTTTTTATTGCCGAAATAAATTTTAGCAATAAAAGAATAAAGTAGTGAACATTGAGAGAGAATATTGACCCATACAGGCTGGTTAAGCTTGGTTAGTCATGACACTCCATAGAAGTTGATAGTTGCACGGATTAATTAATTCACTAACCGAGTGAGAATAAGGTCAGTGCGTGATTAGTTAATCCGTGCAACTAACTGCATTCCTAATTTGTAGGAGCGATAGCGAAATGAAATTTGTAGATGAAACCCGAATCAAAGTTGAAGCCGGTGATGGCGGCAGTGGTTGTGTAAGCTTCCGCCGTGAAAAATATGTTGCCCGTGGTGGCCCTGATGGTGGTGACGGCGGTGACGGTGGTCATGTATATATGATTGCTGATGAAAACTTAAATACGCTAGTCGATTTTCGTTTTGTCCGCTTCCATAAAGCTGAACGTGGTGAGAATGGTCGTCCAAAAGATCAAACTGGCGCACGTGGCGAAGATATTACTTTACGCGTACCAGTTGGTACTCGTATTTCTGATGACGATACTGGTGAAGTTATTGCCGATCTTGTTATGCACGGTCATCGCCAAATGGTGGCGAAAGCTGGCTTCCATGGTCTTGGTAACACACGTTTTAAAAGTAGTGTAAACCGTGCACCACGTCAAAAGACATTAGGTACACCGGGTGAAGTACGTAACTTACGCCTAGAACTTATGTTACTTGCTGACGTTGGCCTATTAGGTCTACCAAACGCAGGTAAATCTACTTTCATTCGCGCAATCTCTGCAGCGAAACCAAAAGTAGCTAACTACCCGTTTACAACATTAGTACCTAACCTAGGTGTAGTAAGTGCAAGCCCTGAGCGTAGCTTCGTGGTTGCCGATATTCCTGGTCTTATTGAAGGTGCTTCTGATGGTGCTGGTCTAGGTATTCGTTTCCTACGTCACTTAGAACGTTGTCGTTTAATGGTTCACATTGTTGACCTATTACCTGAGAACATCAGTGATCCAGCAGAAAATGCAAAAATCATTGTTAGTGAGCTACAGAAATATAGCGCAAAACTAGCCGCTAAAACATGTTGGTTAGTATTTAACAAAACCGATCTTGTATTAGATGACGAAGCTGAAGAAACAATTAAACGCGTAGTAGCAGCGATTAATTGGGAAGGCGAAGTTTATACTATGTCTGCTTCAAGTGGCGTTGGTACCAAAGATCTAGTTCGCGCTATGATGGAACAGATTGAAACTATGCCGCGTCCGAAGATCGAAATGCCAACTGAAGATGACGGCGATGTTGGTTTCTTATGGGATGAATACCATAAAGACCAAATTGCTAATCATGCAGTTATTGAAGATTCTGATGACGATGATGATTGGGATGATTGGGACGAAGAAGATGACGGTCACGTTATCTATGCTCGTGACTAAACATCATTAAAAAGTGATTTTATTATCATTTTTATTAAAAATACCAGCCTAAGGCTGGTATTTTTTTATCCCTAAAATAGTACTTTCAGGCACTTGGGTTAATTTCTATCAATAGATTATTGTTTTGAGTAATAAAAGGGCGCTTTTTAGACAAAAAACTTCCAATTTAAGGTGAATTAGCAGATAATCCCGCCCGTTCACAATGTGAATAAAGCAGGTAATAATTACCTATATTTAAATCCGGTTAGTTAATAATTGTCAGCTTAGAACTTTCCACTTTTCCGCTAAGCGACAGCCATTTATTAAACAACCAGTCATCTTGGTTTGTATCTATTAGTTGCAGTAAAGAGCAATAAGTACAGACGGCCGCTGTTATACAGTGCGTAAGATGAACGAAATAAAAAGTGAGTACCTTAATGAATACCGCAAGTCAGTCTACCTCTGAATCAAAAAACACTTCTGCTTTTTCCACTTTGATGGAAAAGTTGTTTAAGCTAAAAGCACATAACACCACAATTAAAACAGAAGTAATGGCAGGTTTAACGACTTTCGTTACTATGGCTTATATCCTATTTGTTAACCCAGATATCATGTCTATTGCTGGTATGGACTACCAAGCGGTATTCGTTGCTACAGCACTAAGTGCAGCAATTGGTTGTATCTTCATGGGACTTTATGCGAACTGGCCTGTAGGTCTAGCACCAGGTATGGGTCTGAATGCATTTTTTACTTTCGCAGTAGTGAAAGGTATGGAATATTCTTGGCAGGTTGCATTAGGTGCAGTATTCATTTCAAGTATCATATTCGTCATTATGAGTGTGACCAAATTACGCGGTTGGATCATCGACAGTATTCCGCATAGTTTACGCTATGCAATGACTGCGGGTGTCGGTCTATTCTTAGGTATTATCGGTTTAAAAGCAGCTGGTATCATTACTGCTAGTCCTGCAACTTTAGTGACGTTAGGTAACTTCCACGACCCTAAAGTCATTTTAGGCGCGTTAAGCTTTCTTATCATTGCAATCTTAGCAACCCGTAAAGTATTCGGTGCAGTACTTATTGGTATTATTATTGTTACTGTTATCAGCGCAGTGATGGGTCTAGTGACGTTACCTGAACAAGTCGTCTCATTACCAACAGGTTTATCAAAAACATTCATGCAAATGGACGTTATGGGTGCATTAGACGTATCTATGGTTAGTGTTATCCTAGCATTCTTATTTGTGAACATGTTTGATACCGCAGGTACTATGATTGGTGTGGCTGATAAAGCGGGCATGTACAATAAAGATGGCAAAATTGAAAACCTAAATAAAGCATTAACAGCTGACAGTGTTGCCAGTGTTGCTGGCGCGATGATTGGTTGCCCACCAGTAACGACATACGTTGAAAGTAATGCCGGTATTGCTGAAGGCGGCCGTACCGGTTTAACTGCAGTTGTTGTTGGTCTACTATTCTTAGCGGCGATGTTCTTTGCTCCGATAGCACAGATTGTACCAAGCTATGCGACAGCAGGCGCGTTGATCTATGTTGCTTTTCTAATGGTTGGTAGCTTAAACAAAGTTAACTGGGATGAGTTTACAGACTACGTTCCAGCTGCTATCACAGCAATTATGATGCCGCTAACGTACTCAATCGCTGATGGTATCATCTTAGGCTTCCTATCATTCGCTATCATCAAGCATGCGACTGGTCGTTCTGCTGATGTATCACTAGGTATGAATGTACTTGCAGTGGTATTCATTGCCAAACTAGCGTTTATCTAACACGTTAGGTTAGCAACATTGACGGTGCCGTTAAGGTGATGACACTGTCAATGTGCTATTTGCGTTAATAAACAGTAGCGTTGATATGATCAAAAAATGCCAGCTGAGTATGTGCAATTTGCGTATATGAGGTTGGCATTTTTGATCTGTCAGGCTTGCTGTTATTTTACGTCGAAAACATTACGGCTATTGCCCCTATGACCTTAAGTGTTACACTTTCCTTTCATCCATTTTTATCTTAGCGGACCAGAATGCCAAAATTAGAACCTCAATGTTGTCCTGAACCACAATGTAGCGCCGAGTTACCTGTATTAGATGATCAACATATTGCTTCTCTCGCGCATCTCTTTCATTTGTTAGGCGATGAAGGGCGTATCCGCTTAGTACTTGCCTGTATGGCTGGGCCTGTTGCTGTCTCTGAATTGTCAGCGGTATCTGGTATGTCACAATCATTAACCAGTCATCATCTGCGTCATTTACGTGAAGCGCGTATTTTGCGCTCAGAGCGTCAGGGTAAACAAATACTCTATCGGCTGGATGATCACCATATTCGTCATGTGGTTCACGATCTCGCTTGTCATGTAAACGAGCATTAATGACATGATGGTTAATCTAAAATATTAAAAATCCATTTTAAAGAGAGTGTCATGCGAAAGCTGTTTATTGAATTTTTAACGCAGTTGGGTAGTGATGACCGCGCCCATGATATTGACCATATTGAACGTGTTGTTGCCACCGCCAGACAACTTGCAGATAGCGAAGGTGCTGAGCTGGCGATTTTAGAACCTGCAGCTTGGTTGCATGATTGTGTTGCTGTTGCTAAAGATCATCCGCAACGTAAGCAAGCCTCATTGTTAGCCGCCGATCGCGCTGTTGAATTCTTACAACAAATTGACTATCCCGAGCAGTACCACAGTGCGATACATCACGCGATTGTTGCCCACAGTTTTAGCGCTAATATTACCCCCGAAACATTAGAAGCGAAAATACTACAAGACGCCGATCGTATGGATGCATTAGGCGCGATTGGTATTGCCCGTTGTATTTTAGTTGGCGGTAAATTGAATCGTCAGTTATATAGCAGTATTGATCCCTTGTGTGTTGAGCGCGAACCCGATGATAGTCTTTATACCTTAGACCACTTCTTTACCAAGTTATTAACGCTGGGTGATAGCATGCAAACACAAGGTGCGAAGGCTGAAGCACAGCGACGCAGTGTTTATATGCGTGACTTTTTAGCACAACTGCAGTCGGAATTACTGACATCTAAATAGCACGCTTAATGCCATAAATATCATTAGTAACTACATCAAAGCTAATTCATTCGTTAACGATCACGACTGAATTAGCTTTTTTTTGTAAATACACTTGAATGAAAGTTAATATGAATATATATTTATATGTAAGTTAACTAGCTTGAACGCATTAACTGTTATTCATCATTAACATTAATTCTATTTACGAGGATATACATATGTCATGTAAAGGCAGCACTGCAACCAAAACAGCACCAACCGCAGTAAAATCAAATCAAGGATGTTGTGGAAGTGATCATAGTAAAACCCACGTCCACGAGCATCAACATACCGATGAACATCAAGCAACCAATAATAGCAGTCGCCACGACTCTTGCTGCGCGCACACAGAATCAAATGAGGTTGTTCCAGATGATGAGGAACCCGAGTCCAGTCGTTTAACAGCCCGTATATCTTGGTTAGTTAATGGTATGGATTGCCCAAGTTGTGCTCGTAAAGTAGAAAAAGCCGTTCAAGCCATATCTCAAGTCAAGCAATGCCGTGTGGCATTCGCTACCGAAAAACTACTGGTCGATATCGACAAAGACAGCAACAGCACTGCCGTTGATAGCATTAAAGTGCAAATAAATGACGCCGTTGTTAATGCTGGATTCAAGTTACAAGAAGTCGGTAAAAAGTCTAAAAATATTGAAGACGACACGTCGTTCAGGCAACACCTGCGTGAACATTGGCATGCTATCACTTTAGTTAGCGCTATTGTTATTGCGGCTATTTTGACGCAATTTAACAGTGATGCTAGTCAGTGGTTATTTACTTTTGCAAGTGTATTTGGTGTTATCCCTGTTATTAATCGCTCGATTAAACTCGCCCGTTCTGGTACCCCATTTGCCATCGAAACATTGATGTCTGTTGCGACTGTTGGTGCCCTTGTCTTAGGGGAAACTGCAGAATCGGCGATGGTATTAGTGTTATTCATGATCGGTGAAAAACTCGAATCATATGCTGCAGGTAAGGCGCGTAAAGGCGTTAAATCGTTAATGTCGTTAGTGCCAGAAGAAGCTACCACAATCGTTGGTGACAAGCGGGTAGCCGTTGCTGCAAGCGATTTACAACTCGGTGATATTATCGAAATTAAACCCGGTGATCGATTACCTGCTGATGGTGCACTATTAGCGTCTGGTATTAGTTTTGATGAAAGTGCATTAACCGGTGAATCAGTGCCTGTTGAACACCAAGCTGAAGATATTGTCATGGCTGGTAGTCTGGCGGTGAACCGTCTTGCACAATTACGGGTGGTATCAGAACCGGGTAACAATGCCATTGACCGTATCCTACATTTAATTGAAGAAGCAGAAGAACACAAAGCACCAATTGAACGTTTCTTGGATGGGTTCAGCCGTTGGTATACACCGGCAATGATGCTGTTAGCCTTGGCTGTGGTGGTAGTGCCACCACTATTGTTTAGCGGCGATTGGACTGAGTGGGTTTATAAAGGTTTAACACTGCTGCTTATTGCTTGTCCTTGTGCGTTAGTTATTTCAACGCCAGCAGCAGTAACATCGGCATTATCAGCAGCAAGTAAACGTGGTGTATTAGTTAAAGGTGGCGCGGCCCTTGAGCAGATTGGTCGTATCCAACAAATCGCCTTTGATAAAACCGGTACCTTAACCCAAGGTGTCCCAGCAGTAACAAGTGTTGTTAGCTTTATTGACGATGAAGACAAAGTATTACAACTTGCGGCGAGTATTGAACAAACCTCAAATCATCCATTAGCAACGGCTATTTTAGCCCATGCTGAGCGTAAGTCAGTGGCTTTATTAACGGTTAGCAATGATCAAACATTGGCAGGTTTAGGTGTGCAAGGTGAAGTGCAAAACGCGGGTGAAACACAATTAATTAAACTGCTGGCACCGCATCACATGACTACGCAACTTGCAGAGTTAGCCCATGTCAAAACGGCTATCGAAGAACTTGAAAATGGCGGTAATACCACCGTTGTAGTGCTGCAAGATGAGCAAGTGATAGGTTTGGTTGCATTGGCAGACAGTATCCGTGAAGATGCTCGCCAAGCGATTGAAGAGTTGCAACAACTGGGTATTACTACCGTGATGTTAACCGGTGATAACCGTCGCACAGCCAAAGTGATTGCTGATTCGTTAGGCATGGAATATCGTGCTGAATTACTACCAGAAGACAAATCACGCATTGTTGCTGAGCTGAGCCAAGATAAAGATACGGCGATGGTCGGTGATGGTATTAACGATGCACCAGCAATGAAAAGTGCGAGTTTAGGTATTGCGATGGGTGGTGGCACGGATGTGGCGCTAGAAGCGGCAGATGTTGCCTTGATGCATAATCGTTTAGTTGAATTACCACAAATGGTGGAATTAGGTCAGGCGACATTAACCAATATTAAGCAGAATATTACTTTGGCGGTTGGACTTAAAGCAGTGTTCTTGGTGACAACCTTATTAGGATTTACCGGACTGTGGGTGGCTATTTTAGCTGATTCAGGTGCGACAGCATTGGTAACAGCAAATGCATTAAGGCTATTACGTAAATAACACTCGATGCGACGGGAAGCTGTTCTATACTCAATGAAGCTCATCAAATTTGATTTGGTGAGCTTTTTTTATTTGATATTAAGTTTACTGTTATACAGGTCTTCATCAGCAAGTTTGAATAAACTATCTATTGTTTCACCAGCTCGCCACATTGCAGAACCAATCGCTGAGGTAATATTAAACTCGCTAAGTAACTCGTCATTTTGAATTGCACTATAAATTCGTTCGATGACTAAATTTGTTGACTGCGATGATGCAGGTTGCAAGATAATGGCAAATTCATCACCGCCTAGTCTAAACGCTACATCACTATTACGAATACTACGCTGTAATAGACGCGCATAATGTTTCAAGATGCGATCACCAAACTGATGACCATAAGTATCATTGATACGTTTGAAGTCATTTAAGTCAGTAATCAACAAAGCCATGTTGGATTTATGACGTTGGCACAGACTGTAAGAACGCAGAATGTTTTCATCAAAACTAGCGCGATTATCTAAACCAGTTAAATGATCTTTCATGATCCGAATTTGCATTTCTTGTAACATCAAAGCATGCATGAGGTTGGTTTCTAGTAGTTGATGTAACTCTTTTAATATACTTAGTTCATTAATCTTTAATGGTTTTACCGAGCTATATAACAAAGACCCTAGATCTTTACCCATTGTCGTTAAATGGTAGTTTTGTTGAAAAACAGCCGTGCAATCGGTCTCTAATTGGATATTGTTAGTCGCGTCAGTAAAGCTTAAACCGGTAAAGCGGACATGTTGTGCCGCTATAGCGGCAAAGTTAGATAACAAAGAATTGACATCTAGACAGGTCTGTAACTTTTTCAAGGTAGCAATGGTTTGTGCAGGTGTCAATTTCTGCTGCCGTTTGGGCGCAGTAAATACATAATTTGTATGTATTTTCGGGGTATTGATGATGCTCAAGTTATCCATTTTTACCTCTGTCAAAAAAATTACAGTATTGAGTGTAATTATAAAATATGCATATTGCGTACCATTTGTATATAAATGCACAGTTAAATTAACGATGATCTTTTTATTGATCCTCGGGTGAACTTGTTAAATCACCGCCTAGTACATATTCTTTAGTGACATTGTTTTTATGATCCTTGGTTACTGTATTGATAACGTCTATTTAGCTGCAGGGGAGGTAATAATTTGTTTATTGATATCATTCTATTACTTTCTATCGCGGTGGCTCTGGTTGCGTTATTTCAGCGTTTTCATCTACCGCCAATCCTCGCTTATCTTGCGACGGGGGTGATTGCTGGGCCTTATGGTTTTCAATTGATTGTCGAACAAGCGGATATTGAATTGTTTGCTGAGTTGGGCGTGGTTTTCCTGATGTTTTCCTTAGGGTTAGAGTTCTCACTGCCACGCTTATTGTCGATGCGGCATCTGGTATTAGGCCTTGGTGGCGGGCAGGTGATGAGTGTTGGTTTACTCTTTACTGCGCTGGGCATATTCGCGTCATTGTATTGGTCACAAGCATTTGTAGTTGCCTCGGCGATGTTAATGTCATCGACGGCGATCGTGATCAAGCAATTGGCAGAATCGAAACTACTTAATACCCGCATGTCTAAATTGTCGATCAGTGTGTTGTTATTCCAAGATATAGCCGTTGTGCCTTTCCTTATCATGATCCCCTTGCTGGCGCAGCAAAGTGGTGACGTCATGCTGATAGCGGAACAAATGGGCTGGGCATTGGTTAAGGGCTTGTTGGCAGTATTCCTGATCCTGTCGATAGGGCGTTGGATCTTACCGACGGTATTTAAAGAAATAGCATTAACTCGTTCGGATGAGTTGTTTGTGATGTCGACATTATTAGTGGCATTAATTGCCGGGTTGATGACCCATTGGTTAGGGTTGTCGATGGCTTTGGGGGCATTTTTAGCGGGTATGATGTTAGGTGAGGGGCCTTATCGACATCAACTCGAAGCTGATATCCGGCCGTTTCGTGATGTATTAATGGGGCTGTTCTTTATTACTATCGGCATGTTACTTAACTTACCTAGCTTGCTGGCAGATTGGCCGCGGTTGCTCATCGTACTCGCGGTGATGATGTTGAGTAAAATTGCGTTAGTGTTTGTATTAGCGAAACTGCTTGGTGAGAGTAGCAGTAATGCCCTTAGTACTGGCTTAGTCTTAGCGCAAATGGGTGAGTTTGGTTTTGTATTGTTGGCGCTTGCTGGCAAGTTAGAGTTATTGCCTCTGCCGCTAATCTCGACCCTTGTCGGTGTCGGGGTGGTGAGCATGGCAATGACACCTTGGTTAATCAATTGCCATGAGGAAGTTGTTCGGCGGTTATTGTTTCAGTCTAAACCAATATCGAAAAGCGGACTGTCCCCGCCCCTACCAGGGCAATACATTGACCATGTGATAGTTTGTGGTTATGGTCGCGGCGGCCAAACTATCGCTCGCTTCTTAAAAATTGAAGGCATTCCTTATACGGTTATCGATCGTGATCCAGTGCGTGTGCAAGAAGCCTTAAATGGTGGTGAAAAAATTGAGTTTGGCGATGCCAGTCGCCGCGAAATTCAAATGATGTTAGGGGTCGAGAAAGCTAAGTCGATTATTATTACCTTCAAAGATACCGAGAAAGCCATCGAGCTATTAAAGATCGTCAAGCCTTTAACCGACGCCAAAGTATTAGTGCGTACCACTGATGATTCGAATATGCAGCGGTTGCATGATGCGGGCGCGACAGACGTGGTGCCGGAATCGCTAGAAGGCAGCTTGATGATGGTATCGCATGTATTGGCTATATCTGGGGTGCCGATTAAGCGTATTTTGAAGCGCTTACAACACGAACGTCAAGGTCAGTATAACCATTTACATGGCTTTTATTTTGGTGGTGAAAGTAACGTGTCTTTTGAAGAAAACGAAATGCTGGAGCGGCTACATGCGATCCGGCTTGAATTTGGCGCTTACGCAATTGGTAGAACCGTGGCAGAAGTAAAACTAAAAGAAGTCAGTTACCGCGCAGTACGCCGGCAAGGAGTTGAGCTTACTCGTGTTCATCAAGATTTTATCTTTGAAGTGGGTGATGTAGTGCTGCTTTGTGGGCCTTCCCGTTATATAAAAAGGGCGGAACATTGCTTGTTAGGAGGCTGGGCTGGTTAGCTTATATATTTAAAAATATTCTTAACTCCTGCTCTTGTTTTAACACATCTTGATAGCCTAAGTTAATTAACTCGCGGGTATAGTTTTGTTCAAACATCAAATAAGAGGTGATGGAAGAATTACTGCCTTGATGAACGCCGATCGTATGTAATAGGGTGCGGATGGTGATCGGCAGATCGTGAAAATATTTATCGGCAATGGCATTAATATCATGCTCATTGGCTAAACGGAATAAACCGATTTGTTTCATTTTTAACGATGATTGTAGTGATGCTTGCTGCAAATCAGGTGTTAATGCCAGCGTATCATTGATGCGAGTTAAACGTTCGATGTCGGAGTTTAAGGTGTCGGTAAAAATAGTATCAAGTAGGTGTCCGGCAATGTCAGCGCCGGATGGGGTTTGACGTACTTCACCGGGCTTGAGTATCTGTGGTGGTTGTTCAGCCCCTATGACTAATAGCTTCTCTGCGCCAAGGTGGATAGCTGGGCTCAGTGGTGATAACTGATGCACCGATCCGTCACCGTAAAAATCTTGACCAATCTGGGTACAAGGAAAGACTAACGGGATCGCCGATGAGGCTAACAAATGACTAGGGTGTAAGCGTGTACGACGACCACTACGGCGGGCGCGTTGCCATTCTTGTAGCTGTGGATTGCCTTGAAAAAAACTAATGGAATCACCGTTGTTATAATCGGACGCGGTGATCGAAATAGCATCCAGATGTTGGCGTTGAATGTTGATGTCGATGCGGCGCATATCCAAATATCGATCGAGTAGGTGATGTAAGGGTTTGTTGTTAAACAGCGATACCGGTTGACGGGCCATGTGCGGCGATTGAAACTTGGATAAAAACGTCAGCAGCAAGTGCCTTGATATTTCATTAAAACTACAGTGAAATACTTGGTTGGCGTGGAAGTTATTCCAGATATACTCGAGCTTTTTCACTCCTAACCTGAAGCAACTGGCGTAGCAAGCTATGGCGCAACTGTTGATTGCGCCAGCTGATGTACCAGCGATGATCTTAAACGGGGTACCATGATTACGCGGATAGAATTCCGCTATAGCTTTTAACGCACCGACTTGATAGGCCGCTCTCGCGCCACCGCCAGTTAATAACAATCCTTGTTTAGTCCCAGTCATAAACCTCCAAACCCAGTGATAAAGCCCTGTTTAATCAAAGATGCTGTGCTATCTCTTAATTATTGTTAAATAGTAGCGGCTTCGCCAAATTAATACTGTGGAGTAGGGGGGAGTTTGAGGGATTAAAGGTTAATCAGTTATAAATCCGACCAGCATGTTTCAACCAGCCGTGCTGATGATGATTACCGGGGTCTTTATGGGTCCAGTGAATAACCCCACCTTTGCTATTCCACTCGTATTCACCGTAAAACTGCACGGTATCACCAACTTTCAGATTCTTAATGCGTGGTGCTAAATCAATATTATGAGCGATTAATATAGTCTGACGGCTTTTCAGCTGTAACAAGAATTTCTGATGGCGAGAGCCTTTATTATCATCGGCAAGTATACGGGTGACTTTTCCAGAGCCTTTAACTTGCACATCACTTTGTTGCGTATTATAAGCGCGTTTTAAGACGCCGTCATTTGCCCAAGCATTGAAAGATAATAGACTTAAAAGTATGAATAAGTGAGTGAAAACCCGTTGCATGTTTGATGACCTTTGACTGTAAATTGAAAGGATAAGTTTAAACTCTTTAAGACATCAATGTATTGATACTTATCGAGTTATTTGCAATGCTTAGCTTTATTGTATCGACATAAAACACACTATCTTTATTATTAGCTCGAAATGTGTTTAACGAACAAACCACCAGATATGAAAAAGCCAAGCAGATGCTTGGCTTTGATCTTTATTTAACAGAAGTCATTTAACTGCTGTCACTTAACCGAAGTTAGTTAATCGCGTATTAGCTTATGCTAGTAGGCTTTTAACGTGCTCAACGATGTCTGTAAGAGCGATCTCAGTCTTATCACCAGTCGTACGAAGTTTGTGGTCAACTAGACCATTCTTCAGACTACGATCACCAATGATGATGTTGTGTGGGATACCGATAAGTTCTGAATCCGCAAACATCACACCTGGACGTTCTTTACGATCATCGAACAATACTTCGATGCCAGCAGCTTGAAGGTCAGCGTAGATTTTCTCTGCTGCTTCTTTTACTTCTGCTGATTTGTGCATGTTCATTGGGATGATAGATACTTTGTATGGTGCGATTGACTCGTTCCAGATAATACCGTTTTCATCATGGTTCTGTTCGATTGCTGCTGCAACGATGCGAGAAACACCAACACCATAACAACCCATTGTCATAGTCTGCTGTTTACCTTGCATGTTCAGTACGCCAGCACCCATTGATTCTGCGTATTGAGTACCAAGTTGGAAGATATGACCAACTTCGATACCACGTTTAATCGAAAGTGTACCGTTACCACATGGGCTCGCTTCACCTTCAACAACGTTACGGATATCTGCAACTGTGTAATCGCTAATATCACGATCCCAGTTAGCGCCAGTAATGTGCTGACCATTAATGTTAGCACCACAAACAAAGTCTGCTAGGTGTGCAGCTGAATGATCAACAACAACAGGGCAGTTCAGACCTTGAGGACCGATAGAGCCTGCATCGCAGTTTGCAGCGGCTTGGATTTGTGCGTCGTTAGCAAATGTTAACGGCGAAGCAACGCCAGCAATTTTTTCTGCTTTCACTTCGTTTAGTACGTGATCGCCACGTAGAACGAGTGCGATAACGCCTTGTGCTTGGCCTTCTTCAGCTGCAACAAGCAGCGTTTTCACTGTTTGCGTTGCGTCAACTTCTAAGAATTTGCACACGTCTTCGATGCTGTGTGCATCAGGAGTTGCAACAACTGTAAATGCTTGTGTTGCTGCAGGACGGTCACCAGTAGGTGCTAGCGCTTCTGCTTTTTCAATGTTTGCTGCGTAATCGCTGCCGTCAGAGAAGACGATATCGTCTTCGCCGCTTTCTGCAAGTACGTGGAATTCGTGAGATACAGCACCACCAATTGAACCCGTATCAGCTAGTACCGGACGGTATTCTAGGCCAATGCGTTCGAAGATGTTGCAATATGCTGTATGCATTTTGTTGTACGTATCGTTTAGACATTCATCTGATATATGGAAAGAATAAGCATCTTTCATCAGGAATTCACGCGAACGCATCACACCGAAACGAGGACGAACTTCATCACGGAATTTAGTTTGGATCTGGTAAAGCGTCAACGGCAGTTGCTTGTAACTGTTGATTTCTTTACGCGCGATATCTGTGATCACTTCTTCGTGCGTTGGACCTAAAACAAAAGGACGGTTGTGGCGATCGTTAATACGTAACAACTCTGGACCGAATTTGTCGATACGACCTGTTTCTTGCCATAAATCAGCGGGCTGAACCATAGGCATTAGAGTTTCAACAGCACCTGCTTTATCCATCTCTTCACGTACGATGTTTTCTACTTTACGTAAAACTCGTAAGCCTGTCGGTAACCAAGTGTATAGACCTGATGCAAGACGACGAACCATACCTGCACGAAGCATTAGCTGGTGGCTAATTACTTCTGCGTCATTTGGAGTTTCTTTCAAAGTTGAAAGCAAGTAGTTGCTGCTGCGCATAACGTTCCTTTATTTACTAATAAAATCGATATAAGAGAGCGATTTTAACAGGGCGCAGCCAGAGTAAACAGTAAAAGTTAATGATTAGTTTTATTTATTTTTGACTGCTGTCCTTTTATTCGTTTCTCTGAGGTCCTATACTGGCGGTCAAAATTGGATTTGTGCTATTAAAAATGAATAAAATACTGAGATTTACTGCACTTATAATTGTCAGCAGTGGATTATTTGGTTGTGCTTCGCAACCGACTAATCCGGAAAATATTTGCGATATCTTTATTGAAAAATACGATTGGTATGAAGCTGCCATGGACAGTAATGAAAAATGGGGTGTGCCTGTACATGTGCCAATGGCAATGATGTATCAGGAAAGCTCATTTAAGCATAACGCCCAGCCGCCGATGCAGTATTGGTGGATCATACCCACTGGTCGTGCCAGCTCTGCTTATGGTTACGCACAAGCAAAAACCATGACCTGGGATGATTACGTTAAAGAAACCGGTAACAGCTGGTCAAGTCGTGCTGATTTCCACGATGCCATGGACTTTATGGGCTGGTTTATGAATAAAACCCAAAAAATCAATGGTGTATCTAAATGGAGTGCAGAGCAGCAATACTTGAATTATCACGAAGGTTGGGGCGGTTATAAGAATAAAAGCTATAACAAGAAACCTTGGCTGAAGAAAGTTGCCAAGACAGTAGATCAACGCTCGTTACGTTATGCGGGTCAGTATCGCGGTTGTAAAGACGATTTAGATTCGAACTGGTTATGGCGTTTGTTCTTCTTATAAGCACTCATATTTGCATAACATGAGTTTTAAAATCTTATTTTTAAAACATTATTTTGCAAGCATAGTGTTGAAATAAAAAGCCGATTGACTGCTATAAACAGTTAATCGGCTTTTTCGTATTCCAATTACACCTTCGCGAATCAGTCTGCTATTTTTGTGTCGATACGAGTGTTGTTGGAGTATCAGTTTTAATGACAGATACGACCGTGGTGATATCGCTTTCGACTACCCAACGTACGTTAAAGTCGTACAACTTAACTCCGTACTCTTGGCGTGTGGTTTTATTCTTTTTATAAGCAGGGCGTGGATCTTGAGCTAATACCTGCGCAATAAAGTCGCGTAATTCTGGGTGTTTTCTATGCTGCGCGGTAATTTGGGTTACCGCTTCATCGGCAAATAATACCGGCATATCTGCAATTGGAGCCGCACTGGCATAACCCGCTTGGGCATCCGCTAAACTATCGGCATAAGGCACATACGGTTTGATATCTAAAATGGGCGTGCCGTCGACCAAATCAATGCCGGATAAATTCAAAATACACTGATTATTTTTAATGCTGATGCCATCGAGTTTGGCTACCGATAAACCTAATGGATTCGGGCGAAATGTCGAACGGGTAGCAAAGACGCCCAAGCGTTCGTTACCACCTAAACGTGGCGGGCGTACGGTCGGGTTCCAACCTTTATCCATGGTTTCATGAAAAGCAAAAATCAGCCACACATGACTAAACTGTTCAATGCCGCGCAATGCATCCGCTTCATCATACGGCGGGCTTAAAATCAGTTGTGCTTTAGCAGCAGAAACCAAACCTGGTTGACGTGGTACAGCAAATTTTTCTTTATACGGGGTATGGATGATCCCAATAGTATCTAGTTCTAGTTTCATTATTGGCTATCGTCATTACTGCGAGTTAAAGGGGTTACTTTGATCGCATCGCCATAACACACATGACTGCTCAGGCAGGCTTTTGATGCGGGTGGTGCGATACATGAACGGATAATAATACCATTGGCATTGAGGGCTGCGGCTTTGCGCTTTGCAGCTATTTTCGCTTGTTGCTCTTCTGCTGGTGGCAGGTTGTCAGCCGTTTGACAGCTTTCGCCTTCGACTAAACCTAATTGTTCAACGCGGTCATTTTGCAGTGCACTGGTGGTGTAATACTCGACATCCGAAATAGCAAAGTAATCGGTAAAGTTGTCTTTATCTAGGTTTGTCTGTAGCGGGTATGTACTGCACCCGCTTAAGAGTATCGTCAGTAGTAATAAGTATTTCATGGCATGTCATCGAGTGAAATTATGCTGTAATTATAATTCTATCACTGACTTAAAGACATTTATTTTTAGCCTGATTTCCTGTCTAGGTTGCTTTGTTAGGGTGTTTATCAGTATTACAGATGAATAATTGCAGTTTTTACTAGATAGCTAGGGATTTATAGTCTTAACTTATATTGGATAAACGCAATATGAGGGAAGCAACACGATGACAAACACACGCTGTATGATCACGCTATTATGTTCACTAAGTTTAGCCAGTATTAGTCTATCTGCCCATTCTGGGATTGATAAAGTACGCCTCACCGCTGAAGAGCGTAATTATCTTACGAGTCGCGCGCCGATAAAACTTTGTATCGATCCTAATTGGATGCCTTATGAAGCGTGGGATCCTAAACTTGGTTACATTGGTATTGCGGCTGATTATGTTGCGGTATTTTCTCAGATGTTAGATGTTGAGTTTGAAGTACGAGAAACCAAGACTTGGCAGCAAAGCTTAGATGTTACCCGCAGTGGTGGCTGTGATGTACTGTCATTTATCAACCAAACCCCAAGGCGTTCGCAATGGCTAATTTTCACCGCGCCTTATGTTGAAGCTGAGGCGGCATTAGCGACCTTGAAAAACGTTTATGGTATCCGTAACTTAAAATCTCTGCGCGGTAAAACAGTGGCTGTCGTAGAAGGTTACGTGTATGAAGAATACTTACGTAACAACTACCCAAGAGTCATTGTTAGTCGTGTCGACAGTACCGACGATGCTTTACAGAAAACTGCCAATGGTGAGGTTGTCGCTACCATCGAATCCTTGTTTGTACTGCGTTATAAAATTGCCAAACTCGGGCTGAAGAATTTAACCGTATCGGGGCGTACTAAATACGTTAATCGCTATCGTTTCGGGGTGCGTAAAGATCAAGCTATGTTACGTAAGATATTAGATAAAGCGATAATGCAAATTGAGCCGAAAGTTGAAAACAAAATTTTACGAAAATGGAGCTTAGAGCATAACTATTGATTTTTAGCTAAAATTTATCCGTTATCCAAGGTAAACTAGTCGATTAACCCACAGGCTGGGTATTCATCTTGATATTTAACGAAGAGAATTTAGCATGATAGAACGTATGGAAACTAAACCAAGAATGAGCCGTATTGTAAAGCACAATGGCACTATCTACTTATGTGGCCAAGTATGCGCAGATGCAACGTATGGTATTAAAGAACAAACTGAAACTATGCTAGCAAAGGTAACTGAGTTATTAACGCAAGCAGGCAGTGATAAAAAACACATACTTTCAGCAACTATCTATATTAAAGACATGGCTGATTTTGCTGAAATGAACGCGGTGTGGGATGCGTGGGTACCAGCTGGCTATGCACCTGCACGCGCATGTGTACAAGCAAGTATGGCGCGTGAAGCGTTATTAGTTGAAATTTCTGTGGTAGCAGCTGAGATCGTATAAACGAGAATAGCGTGTACAGATGACATAAAGAACAGGCCTATATTGATGCTAATGAGTATTGGCCGTTCTTTTCATTTTTCCGTATTTCTATTATTTTTATATGCATTATTATTAGCTGCTATGATTTTGTATCACTTCAAGTCTGATTATCCTCACCTTTATTTCATAAAATACTCACTTCACAGTTTATTATTTTAATCTTGTCGACATTAGAATCCGTTGCATGTTTAGACTTAGATCAAATTTAGATTTTAGAATTACGCTAATATAGCTCCAAATGGGTATCTCTTGAGGCGGAATCGCTATGTTAGCGTTTAGATTTAAAACTGTGTTGCGATCGATAAACGTATCGTATTTATTATTAACCTTGGCGTGTGTGTTTTTAGGCTTTAGCGCGGTAATAGCAAATCATGGTGATGTGAACGGCTATGTATTAATTGCGGCGTGTATTGCGGCTTTTATTGGTCATGTGAGTATTTGTACATTCCATGAGTATTCAGATTTAAAAAATACTTGGGCATTTAAAGCCAACAGTAAAAAGCATCATGGCCATCCGCGTGCACGTGATCAAGTGAACTCTGCATTCTTGGCTGGTGTTATTGCTTTGGTCGCGAGCTTGTTGTGTGGTTTATTTTTGGTAATGCAATTTGGCTTAGGCATCTTGCCTGTGGGCATTGTCGGGCTCATGGTATTGCTCAGCTATAGCAGTATTATCAAGAAACACCCGATTTACTCATTACTTGCACCAGGTTTTGGTTTTGCATTATTAATCGCTTTAGCGACTGAGTTTGTGTTGGTCGGCCAATATACCCAGCTGGTTTGGGTGATTGCCTTGATCCCGTTCTTCTTGGTGAATAACTTATGGCTGTTGAACAATTATGGTGAGATGAATAAAGCGGCAATTGAGCAGAACGCGGAAGATTTTCCAATGGCGTATGGCATTAAGATCAGTAATTATGTCTATGCTGTATTTGCCACGTTAGCGACAGTATTGATTATTAGCTATGTAGTCATTGGCTATTTACCTGTATTGAGTTTGATTTCATTAATACCAATGCCGTTAGCATTTTATGCACTTTATGGTGGCATTAAATTTGGTCAGAATATTGCGCAGCAACCTAAGTTTTTACGTTCAAACTTAATTGCGACAGTCGCAACGCCGGTGTTATTGGGGTTAACGCTGATTTTAGATTAGATTAGATTGATCAGATAGGTCGTGCTTATTGTATTAAGTCGATAATGACCACCCGCACGCGTATTGATGTGGGTGGTATTCGTTAGCTATTAATCAATTTATGCATCAATTTATGAATAGTTGACTACGCAATTTGTGCGAATGCTAAGTATTTAGCATCGTCGTCACCGAAGATCTCTGCACCTTCTGCTTCGAATGCTTTTGCTAATTGTTCTTTAGCAGGTTCCATATTGCCTAGTTCAAAGTGTGCTTGACCTAAACGCAGGTGTAAATAAGGGTTTACTGCACCTTCAGGGCATAACATAGCAAAACCAGTCGCTTCTTCTAATGAAGCCCAGTCGCCTAGCATAAAGTGAGCATCACCTAACGCCGTTAGGATCCAGGTTGAAACGTTCCAATGGATCTTAGGTTCAGGAACAAGATCATAAGCTTGCATAAAGGTCTCGATTGCCGTTTCGTATTGTTCAGCTTCGAGTTGCCCTTCACCTTTCTCACAAATGATTTCAATTTTTTTAAATAGCGTAGGGTCAAGTGCTGTCTTGGTTGCTGTCATCTTATTTCCGTAATAAAAGCCTGATAGGGTCATCAGAGATATGTATTTTGTAAGTATATCGTATTGCAGCACATAAATTGTAAAAAAATGGCTAAAAATGAAATCAACGAGCTCAACGACTAAACTTGAAGAGTTAGTCGAACTTAATGAGGTGTTTCTATGGAAAGTACCAACAGTAAAGTTTTCATTCTCGATACCAATGTGTTGTTGCACGCCCCCTTGTCTATCTTCACCTTTCAAGAACATGATGTCATGATCCCCATGACTGTTTTAGAAGAGCTGGATAATATTAAAGATCGAGGAAGAGACGTCAGTCGTGATGCGCGTGTGGCTATTCGTGCGCTAGAAGATATTTTTTCAAATGCGACCCCCGAAGAAATAAGCCAAGGTGTGCCACTACAAAAAGTCGAAAGTAAAAATAAGTTGGGTAAGATCTCTATTTTTGCCGATCATAGTGTCATGAAGCAAGATGCTTTTTTTACTGATAACGAACCTGATAATCGCATTATCAACGCGGCGTTGTTTTTACAAGGCCAGTCAGAACGCGAAATTGTATTAGTGACCAAAGACATCAACATGCGCTTAAAAGCCAAAGGCGCAGGACTTAGGTACGTTGAAGATTATCGCTCTGATCAATTGATTGATGATATTAAATTTTTGGCCACTGGATTTCATAAATTCAGTGGTGATTTCTGGCAAGAGATTAGCGAATGCCACAGTGAAAGCATGAAAAGTGAAACCATGGGTTCTAAGACCATCCACACCGTCGAAACAGAACAGTTAAAAGACAGTTTTATTAACCAATATTTGATTGATGAAACCGATCACTTTGCGGCCCGTGTCGTTGGTAAAGATAAGGGCGAGATCAGCTTTGTTGATTTAGGCCGTGAACGTCTGATGTCGCAAAAAGCCTGGGGGATCCACCCAAAGAATATTTACCAAGGCATGGCGATGGAAGCGTTACTTAATCCGCACATCGATTTGGTGATCTTAACTGGACCTGCGGGCAGTGGTAAAACGATCTTAGCGATGGCAGCGGCGCTGGAACAAGTGATTGAACGGAAGATGTTTGATAAGATTATTGTCACTCGTAACACCCCAGAAATAGCCGAAAGTATTGGTTTTTTACCCGGTACCGAGGAAGAGAAAATGTTGCCTTGGTTAGCGGCGATCACCGATACCTTAGAGGTATTACATAAACACGATGAGTGCAAAGATGGCTCGGTGGAATATATTAAAGAAAAAGCCAATTTACAGTTTAAATCGGTTAACTTTATGCGTGGACGTTCAATTCAAAATGCCTTTGTATTATTGGATGAGTGTCAGAATCTCACTGCTGCGCAACTGAAAACCATTATTACTCGTTGTGGTGAAGGCACCAAGATTGTCTGCTCGGGTAATCTATCGCAAATTGATAGCAGTTATTTAACCGCGGTCACCTCGGGTCTTACCTATGTGGTGGAGCGTTTTAAAAACTTTGATGGTAGCGCTAATGTGTTCTTAAAAGGTGTGCAACGTAGCCGTCTGGCATCCTTCGCTGAACATAATATGTAGTTCATTATATAAAAGACGATGTCATACATTTATCCATAAATCGTCAATAGTACTAAGCACAGCCGATGTCTAAATTAGCTGTGCTTTTTTGTCTAACAAATTGATTATCTGTTTTTTTATTATTTATACTATGATGGTATTAATACGTCTCACTAATGGCATGACTAATGGCATGACTAATGGATCCGATTATGCGAATGAAACTACTAACCCCTTTACTATGTCTAGGTATAACAGCATGCAGTGCCACACAACCTGAAGTAATAGGTGGCGATCGTGATGCTCATGGTTGCTTGCCTGCTGCTGGGTACTTGTGGTGTGAACGCACGCAAACCTGTGAACGATCATGGGAGCTTGCTGATGCCGCCAAGATTGAACATAGTGAAGCTGAAGTTGAGGCCTACTGCGAGATCATTGATAGTGATTTGATTCATAATGAAGAAGAATGGTAAGCCGCTGGTTATAACGTATGTTGTGAATCATTTTAACGAAATAAGAATAAAGAATAAAGAATGGAGAACATAGTGTTCTCCATTTTTAGTTAAGTATTATCAGTTAAAGTTTGTTAAAGCGTTGCATTCACTTTAAAGCATTAGATACCGTCCGTGCGCCCCATTTCAGGTTGTGCGAAAGTTACCTTGGTTGCTGCTGGCGTCGGCGCAGCTGTTCCTGGCATCATCTCGAAAGTCGGGGTGAAGTTGATTAGCATTGCTTTAAGTTGATTGAGTAGCTTGATATCACCTTGATGCTGCACTTTTCCCGCTGCTATTTGTTCATCAAAGGTTTTTACACCCATCATAATAGGCTCAAGGTCGCTACGATTTAATGTCAGGGTTAAATTGGCTTCTTTAGCTTGTATCCCTTTGATATTAGTCAGTGTCGAGTTACTTAGTTCGACAATAAACTCTTCCTTAATATCCGGTAGTCTCAAGTTTATGGTGAAGGACTTGCCATCGGCTTTTTCGCTATCTAAACGTATGCCTAAGAAGTCTAACCAAAGTTCTGTCGCCATTGCTTTGGTGGTATCTGGTCCAGCTGTTTTCGGTATCGAACCTTGCGGGATGTTATTACGCAGTTCGTAGGCGGCGGCAAGGAAGCTGTTCCGTACACTCGGGCTTTCTTGTTGATAACCGATTTGTTCGAATGTGTCTGCGAGTAAATCTTTGCCCTGTTGATTATCCGGCTCACCGTAGACTAACTTGTTGAGGATCTCTTGTGCCATTCGATATTTACCTTGGTCGTATAGCGACTGGCCTTTGGCGATGATCTTTTCTGCGCCGCCCATCATTTCAACATAAAGTGGTCCCGAATCTCGTGGTGATAAAGGGATCAATGTCGCGGGGTTACCATCCCAATAACCCAAATAACGATTGATAACGGCGCGGCTATTGTGTTGCTCTGAACCGTGATAACTGTGTGCAGCCCATTTTTGTTGCAAGCTCTTCGGTGGTTTGTATTGATTATGGACTTCGTTAACCGTCACGCCTTGGTTAGCAAGGTGCAGTACTTCGTTGTTTAAGTTGGCGTATATATCACGTTGGGTGCGCATGATTTCTTGTACTCTGTCATTGTTCCAACGCGGCCAACTGTGCGAAGCAAACATCACATCGGCTTCTTGGCCATAGCGATACAATGCGTTATTAATTTGTTTTGACCATTCCAGTGCATCACGTACTAGCGCGCCCCGTAAGGTATAAATATTGTGTACTGTCCCGGTGATGTTTTCCGCCGCCCAGAATGCTTTTAGTTCGGGGAAATAGGTATTCATTTCTGATGGTGCTTCTGTGCCTGGGGTATTTTGGAATTCCATCTTTATACCGTCGATGGTCATCTCTGTGAAGTCACCGGTAATGGTGGTATTGGGGGCGATTAAACCCAGATTACCTGCAGCGGTATTCTTACCAATAGATTGATCAACGTGACCAAATGGACTGCGAGGCAATAATACCCCATATTGGAAAAACATACGGCGGTTCATCGCGTTACCCGCATAGACATTTTCTGAAACAGCGTGTTCCATGAAGCCTTCGGGGGCAATGACTTTTACTTTACCTGATTTAACATCGGCTTCATCGACGACACCGCGAACGCCACCATAGTGATCGGCATGAGAGTGAGAGTAAACCACGGCAACCACTGGGCGCTCACCGAGTTGCTCATTAACAAATTCTAACGCGGCTTGCGCAGTCTCTTTGGCGGTGAGGGGATCAAAGACAATCCAACCAGTATCACCTTTAATAAAAGTGATATTGGCAAGGTCAAAGCCACGTACTTGATATATCTTATCTGGGAGTACTTCATAGAGACCATAAGCCATATTTAAAATAGCTTGGCGTTGTAGCGAAGGATGAATACTGTCGAAGTCTTTACCCTCTTCAAGTAGCCATTCATAACTGCCCATATCCCACGCTACATGCCCAGCTTCCGCCATAATTTGTTTATATTTAGGCGCAGCAATAAAGCCTCTTTTGGCTTCTTCAAAATCTTGTTTATCAGTAAAAGGTAAGGTCTTTTGGTTTTTAACCCATATCGCTTTGGTAAATTCAGATGGGTATTTACCTTTTTCATCGAAATGTTTTCCGTCTTTAGCTCCGGCATCAGATAAGACACCACCACCGCCTGCTGCTATCGCGAAGTACGATGAGCATGAAAGTGTTAATGCAATGAGGTAACTGAGTTTATTTTTCTTCATTGTTATCATCCTTGGTTGCTTAATCTCGAGAGTCGACGCAATTAAGCATAGGCAACACGATGAAATATAGGCAACTTTGATAACAATATTCAGAATATAAAAATGTCAATAACATGACTTGAATAGCGATATAACCGTATTGGCTTCGTTAACGTAAATAATGTAAATTAAATGCCAATGAAAACGATTATCAATTACATTGGCTGTACTTTAATCCCATAAGCAGCAGTGTTATTACGATCATGTCTTCTATCAGTCAACAACTTCACCAGACTCTTGATCAGGCACCCAATCAGAAACAGGCAAGATCGAAATACCAAACTGAGGCGGCAAAAAACAAAACCTTTCTAAAGAATAAACAAGTGCAAGTATGGGCGCGTCGTCTGCATATCTATATTTCGATGGCGTTATTGCTGGTGGTATTATTTTTTTCGATTACCGGTATTACCTTAAACCGTCCTAGCCTGTTTGTTAGCAGTCAGGCTGATGTTGAAGAAACCATTCTTAGCTTACCTCAAGCCTTATTCAGCGATGCCAATGGCGCCGTTGCTGTCAATAAACCCGGTATCGTTACTTACCTGACCGAGCACGCTAACCTTTCTGGCCAACCTTCTGCCTTAGATGTTTTTACTGAAATTGAAGATGGTGAGCTAATCGAAGGTGAGATCGCTATGGATTACAAAGGCCCTGGTTATAACGTCGCTGTATTTATTGACATGACGACCACTGAAGCGGTTATTGAAAAGACCCATTACGGTGTTATCGCGGTATTAAACGATCTACATAAAGGGCGTAATAGCGGGGATGTATGGAAATTGTTTATCGATATTACCGCGCTGTTGATGGTGTTCTTTGTATTAACTGGCGTGTGCTTATTAGTACCAAAAAAGAAAACCTTCGCAACCTCATTAAAATGGACCTTGTTTGGTTCGCTCGTTACTTTGGCTATTTTTGTCGTGGCCGTTCCTTAAGGATCTTGTATGACTTTGTTATTTAAACGTCTTGGTCAGTGTATTGCACTATGCCTTGCATTATTAAGCTGCCTGTTCATTCCGACTTTTTCGGCAAGTGCTGCGCCAATCCCTGCGACTGCTGAACTCGCGGTTGAATTTAGCTTACCTAAGATTGATTCATCTATGTATGCACGTCCTTATGTGGCGGTATGGATCGAAAATTCGAAACGTAAATCAGTGCGTACAGTAGAGCTATGGGTTGGTAAAGATGAATGGCTAAAGGATTTACGTAGCTGGTGGCGCAAAGTCGGTCGTTATGATCGTGCATTGGTTGACGGCGTTACATCTGCAACACGTCCAGCCGGTGATTACCGTTTCACCTGGGATGGTTTAGATAATGATGGTAATAGCGTTGAAGCGGGTAATTATACATTTTATGTTGAAGTGGTACGTGAACACGGCGGTCGTAATTTCATCCGCCAAAAAATGACGTTAGCTGACAAGCCATTTAGTCACAGTATTGCGCCGACTGAAGAAACGGGCGATATCCGCATCAACTACCTCATTAAATAATATAGCGAGTAAAGATAATGTCTAAAATAAAAAAGTTAAAAGTATTAGGTTTAGCCTGCACCGTTATCGCAGGACTAGCTGCTACAACAACGGCTAACGCCCATCCACGTTGGGTATTGCCATCGCACTTTACTGTATCGAAGGAAGGCGGAGATTGGTTAACGTTTGATGTAACGGCATCACACGGTACCTTCGTGTTTGATAAACCTGCAGGCAGTGAATTTGCCCAAGTGATCATGCCGGATGGTCGTAAAGAACGCCCTAACTTTGTGATCCGCGGTAAACGTCGTTCTATCTTTGACTTCTACTTTGAAGAAGAAGGCACGCACAAGGTTGCTATTAACAATGTACCGTCTTACTACACGGCTTATAAAGCGGGTCGTCGCGATACCGTTAAATATGTAAAAGCTAACAAAGCTGAACGTGCAAAGCTACTGCCAGAGAAAGTGCGCGATGTCAGCACACAATTAAGCTACACCCGCGCAGAAAGTTATGTGACGGTTGGTATGCCAACAGAAAAAGCATTAGAAATCGAAGGTCAATACCTTGAAATGCGTCCACTGACTCACCCATCAGATATTGTTGAAGGCGAAGAGGTTAGCTTCCAGTTCTTCTTTAACGGTGAACCGCAAGCGGGCGTTATTGCTGATATTACCCGTGAAGGTACGCTATACCGCAACCATCAAGAGCAAATTAACGTAGAGAGTGACAAGAACGGTAAAGTAACATTTACGCCGAATGTTGCAGGTCGTTACTTGATGAAAGCTAACTATAAAGGTGAATTGAAAAATGATCCTATGGCTGACAAAGCAAATGTGAACGTGCACTTTACGTTTGAAGCGTTACTACAATAATCTTTCACGTTATTGCCAGTTAGTCAGTTTATAGCCTGTAATCGATACGATCTGATTACAGGCTTTTGCTTTTCATTACTTACTTATTTATCGATTAGCCATGAGTTATTAATAGAAAATTATTAATAGGGAATTGTTAATTTCGAATTGTTAATTGAGGTTTCCATGACAAAAATGCCAATCAAGCCAACGGTTTTAGCACTTTCATTAATGACGGGTTTATTTTCTGGTGCGGCAAGTGCCCATTTTCCACTAATGAGTTGCTGGTTCGAGTCTGAAAAAGTGGTTTGCGAAGCAGGCTATAGTGATGCCAGCACCGCAGTAGATTACGCTGTAAATATGTATGACTACGATGATAACTTAATTGCCAAAGGCGTGACTGATAAGCGTTCAATTGCTGAGTTTAGCAAGCCAGACACTGATTTCTATTTAGTATTCGATGCCGGTCATGAAAATCCAGTTGAAGTTGACGTTGTTGAGATTAGCGAAAAATGATCAGTCAATCAGTTCATCCAGATGATGGCGGGCGTGAAGGTAAATGGGTGGCATTAATCATCATTGCCATTCTTGCAACAGCAGCACTGCTGTTACCTTATCACCAAACTGCATCGAGCGAAAAACAGCTCGCGAGTCATCAAATATCGATTAAAGACCTACCCACTGTAGAACTGGCGATGATCGGCGAATTACGCTTAGCGCATGAAGAGATCCGTAACATCCATCAAGACCGTATTGAGTTTGAACATGTCGAATTAGAAAGTATTGAGTTTACAAATCCCGACTTAGAAAGTGCGGATGCTTGGCCAGATATGACTGAATTAGATGAGTTGTGGTTAGCGCCATTTATCATAGATAAAAGCTGGGAACGTAAGGGTAAGCATGCGTGGCGTAAAGTTGCTCCGGCGCTATATCAAGGCATTCCAGCGCTAACAACGGGTAGCGTTGCGGTGATATTGAATAGCCAAGCTGCAAGACCTGATGTGTGGTTAGCATTAGATATGCAGAAGCCTGCGCCAATGATGGGCAGCACGCTTAATACTGCCGAGCTTATCAGTGCAGGTTGGAAGCAAGTTGTATTTACGGGTGATGCTATTTCTGGTGTAGAGCAGGCTAATGTAGAGCATACAGATACAGACAGTCACTAACGCGTAACGCCAGTTAATAATGGAACGTAGCTATGTTAATTACAAGAATGCCAATTACAAGAATGAAAAATAAAACAATGAAAAATTTAATCGTCGCTGTTACTACAAGTGCTGTGCTGCTAATGAGCGTCGCTGCTCAAGCTGCAGAAAAACTCACTATCGGTATAACCCTACAACCTTATTACAGCTATGTGAAAGCGGTCGTGGGTGATAAAGCGAATGTACTGCCACTGGTCGATGAAGGTTTTAACCCGCACAACTACCAACCACAACCAAATGATTTACGTCGCCTTAAACAGATGGATGTGATCGTGGTGAACGGTATTGGTCATGATGACTTTGCCTTGAAAGTGATTAAAGCGGCAAACCGTGATGATCTTGTGGTGATCCAAGCCAATAAAGATGTGCCGTTATTACCAGCGATAGGTCAATCTGTTGGTGAAGGCGCAGTAAACCCACATACGTTTGTGGGTCTATCAACGACTATTCAAAAGGTCTACACCATCGCTACTGAACTATCCAAGATTGATCCTGATAACGCCCGTACTTACCGTAACAATGCGCGTAAATATGCGACTGAATTCCGCAAAATGAAACGCCAAGCGATGCTGACTTTAGGTGACCTAGATACCTCGGGCATGCTGGTGGCCACAACGCATAATGCGTACGGTTATATTCTGCAAGAGTTTGGCGTCGATGTTGCGGCGGTCATTGAACCTGCTCACGGTGTTGAGCCAAGCGCAAGTCAGTTACAAGAAACTATCGAGAAGATCCGCGCGTCGAAGATTGATGTGTTGTTTTACGAGTTAAACATGCCCAGCCGTTATGTTGAAACGATTGAAGCGGCGACAGGTGTAGAACTTTACCGTTTCTCACACATGACTCATGGCGCGTATGAAGAAAGTAAAGTGGCTGTTGAAATGAAAAGTAACCTTGATACCTTAGTTGAAGCAATGAAGTTTGCAGCGAAACGTTCATCGGCAGATGCAGCTGCAACGACTAATACCGCTATTAATACAGTTACCAATATCAAGCAAGGAAGTTAATCGTGGGTCCTGCAATTCGTTTACAAAATGTTGGTTTGCAATACGGTGATAATGTCATTTTAGAAGACATTTCACATTATTTAGAAGCAGGCCAATGCCATGTGATCATGGGACCCAATGGTGGTGGTAAAACATCGTTATTACGTTCTATTTTAGGCTTAACACCTTTCACGGGTAATATTGATATTCAATGGCCTGAACATAAAGGCAATATCGGTTATGTGCCGCAAAAGGCGACGTTTGAGTCGAGCTTACCGTTTACGGTGATGGATTTTATTCTGTTAAATCAGAGTCGTAATCCGCTGTTTTGGCGCAAGCGTAAAAAAGAACAAGATCATGCGTTAGCGCAATTAGATCGCGTTGGCATGGCGAACCGTACTGATCGCCGTATGGGACAGTTATCAGGTGGTGAACAACAAAGGGTGTTATTCGCGCAGTCATTATTGGATAACCCCGATCTATTAGTTCTTGATGAACCAACAACGGGGATGGATGAACAAGGCGTACGTTACCTTGAGTCGTTAATTCATGAATTAGTGCGTGAAAATAAGACCATATTAGCTGTGCATCATGACGTCAGTGCAGTGCGCCGTTTAGATGGTCAAGTGCATGTGGTTAATCGTCAGTTAGTTGATTCAGGACCCGTATCTGAGGTATTACGCGCAGACAAGATCGAGCGTTTATTCAATCATTATACTGGTGGTAATGTATCTGTTAGTGCATCAAGCGTTAACCCTGCACAAGGAGTTAAATAATGGATACTATCCGTCATTGGGCACAACTGGGTGTGGATGCTGGTTGGTTGAGTGAGAGTTTCTCTTATTCGTTTATGGTGAATGCGGTTGTTGCTGCCATCTTGCTTGGTCCGCTATTAGGTGGCCTTGGTACTTTGGTGATCGCCAAGCGTTTAGCGTTCTTTTCTGAAGCGGTTGGCCACGCGGCATTAACGGGTATTGCCTTAGGTGTATTACTGGGTGAACCTGCAGAAAACCCGATTATTGGTTTATTCAGTTTCTGCATGATCTTCGCATTGCTACTGCATTTTGTACGTAACCGTACCAATGTACCTTACGATACTTTGGTGGGCGTTTTCCTTGCCTTTGCATTGGCGGTCGGTGCGGCGTTACTCATGTATGTGGCGCGTAAGATTAACATTCACATGTTAGAGAATGTATTGTTTGGTTCGATCTTAACGATCACTGATTATGACCTGTTGATCTTGGCTGTGACCTGTGGGGTTATTTTACTGGTATTGATACCGACCTTTAACCGTATTTTGTTAACTTGCATTAGCCCTGACATTGCCAAAGTACGTGGTTACGCGACGAACTTTTATGACTACTTATTTGTCATGATGATCACGTTGGTGACGATTGCATCGGTGAAGATTGTCGGTGCGGTGTTAGTGGGCGCCTTGTTATTGATCCCGGGTGCAACAGCACGTTTGTTAACCAAAAATATGGGCAGCTTTGTACTGATGTCGGCATTATTAGCGACGATAAGTTGTTTGATTGGTACTATTTTACCAATGGAATTAAAACTACCAATCCCTTCTGGCGCGGCGATCATTATTGTATCGACGAGCTTCTTCTTAACGGCAACCTGCTACCGCATTGTGCGTAAAGGATAATTGATTATGACTTCTTCATTATTAAGCGTTAGCGCGGCAGTATTATTGCTGACATCAACATTGGGCTTTAGCCAAAAGGTGAGCGCGGCAGACATTCTTACCGCGACGCCTGTGACTTATATGTTAGCGACTGAGTTAACCAAAGGCACGGATATTACCACCCAGTACTTACCGCCAAAGCGTTACGGCATATTGCGTTTGCCGAACTGGTTTAGTTCGAAAGGTGCGGCGTTAACAGAAAAAGTGGCAATTGATGCGCAAGTAGCAATTACCTTAGGTGCTGTGTGGCCACTAGACCCATTATTTGTGCATGCCCGTAAAGGTAACATTCGGATGATCGAAGTGGATGCGTCACAAGCTATTTCACCACGTGCACAAGGGGTTGCAGCGCTGCGTTTAGACGATGGCAGTATCTCTCCCTACACTTGGCTTAATCCGACTAACTTGACCCGTATGACCGCGATTGTGAGTCAAGATTTGCAACAAGTATGGCCACAGCAAGCGGCTGTAATTGCCAGTAATCAACAAGCTTTGATGATGTCGGTGCGTCATTTGATTAACCAGCAGCAAGCTATGTTGTTAGACAATGAAATTGACTCTGTGGTGTTGTTATCAACAGAGCTAGAAGACTTTGCCTCGGGTAATCAGTTGTTTGTGGTTGAGCGTTTAACTAAACCTGAACTAGAATGGACGGCAGAAGATAAACTGGAATTGGTTGAGCTATTAACTGAAGACGATAGTTTATGGATCTTGACCTCGAAAAGAGCCAGTAAACAGCTTAAAGCATTAGTACCAAACCCGGCACGTATTTTAACCATTGATAGTATCGATCGCTGGGGTCGTGGAATTGAAGCTGATAAGCCATTACAACGCTGGCAGTTAGCGCTTTAACAAGTGGTTTAATGCGTAAAGCATTCGGCGGTATTATAAATAAAAGTCCTATGTCATTATTACTATTTTAGTAAGAAGACATGAGGATTTTTTGCTCTGAGTCTGTGTGCATTTCGGATATTCTGTTTAACTTGTGCCTAGTAGTAGGTATAATGTCCATAGCTTAAATGAGGAAATATAATAATATGAAATATCACCGCTTAAATGAAATCATCGAATTATTACAGCCAGAATGGCAGAAAGAACCTGATACTAATTTGCTGCAGTTACTTAGCACTTTGGCTGATGAGATGAAATTTGAAGGCGAGTTAGCCGAACTGAGTGATGATGCGCTTATTTATCACTTAAAAATGCGTAACAGTGCGAAAGACGAAATGATCCCTGGTTTAGCCAAAGATCACGAAGATGATTTTAAAACGGCTTTGCTTAAAGCCCGTGGTTTTGCGTAGTTATATTATCTACAGTATGTATGGCTATCATTTTTATTTATGATTGAAATTTTAGCCACTATTCCCCCTTTACTTGATTTATAGCGACCTCCGCATTTCCCCTAAAATTATGGTTGGTTAATTTATACCAATTAAGTTAATAAAAATTAATTAAGTAAATAAAAACTACTGTCCATATTTCAAACCCTTACATTGATCATTGGTTTTCCGGTTCGACCCTATATTGCAGCTGAAAATGGTGCTTGTTAGACTCATTTTTTTGAAATCTAATAATGGCTAAAATGATTAATAAGCAAATTTCTCGATATGTTTTAACTGGGTTATATCTGTCTATTATGTCATTTTCGGCAGTCTCAGCAGATTACAACAAACTAAAAAACATGTGCATGGCATGCCATGGTGATAACGGTGTTAATCCTTATCAATCCATTCCAGATCTGCAAGGCCAGAGTTTAATCTATCTCAGAAACCAGATGGCAGCTTTTAAAAGTGGTGAACGCCAAGACATCACCATGGGCAAGGTTGTACAGCTACTTTCTGATGATGACATTATCAAACTCACCAAATACTTCAGCGAACAGTAAGGTTTAATTAAGCATGAAACGTAGAGATTTTATTAAAGGAACATTTGCTGTTGGCGCAACGGCTATGCTACCGATTAATTGGGTATTTGCAGGCAACTTACCGAAAGGTCTTTCGCCATTAGAAGTTGAGTCGATAAAATGGACTTCGGTGACTGATTTACCTGATTATTACAAGGTACTCAACAGTACACCGCTAAATGCTTATGTTGCAGATCATATGTTAGATCCGACGGTTACACCTGCTAATGTTCCCTTTGTTCGTTGGAATGGTTTACTGCCAGACTTTAAAGCGATGGATCCTAAAATTTGGGAATTCACTGTCGATGGTGAGTCATGCGAAACGCCAAAAACATACACGATTGCAGATCTAAAAAGTAAATTTAAACAGCATACCTACGCGTTGACGTTAGAGTGTGGTGGTAATAGTCGTAAGAATTTCTACCCGTCAACCAAAGGTAACCAGTGGAGTGATGCTGCTGTTTATTGTTCTGAATGGACTGGTGTATTAGTAAGTGACGTATTAAAAGATTGTGGCGTTAAAGATGACGCTGTTTATACAGGACATCATAGTGTTGATCGCCATCTAAGTGGTAAAGGTGATGCTGTCTCTCGTGGTGTACCGATTAAATACGCATTGGAAGATAACGCCTTGATCGCATGGTCAATGAATGGCGAAGAGATCCCGTACTTACATGGTTACCCATTGCGTATCGTATTTGGTGGTCGTCCTGCATCTGTATCATCAAAAGCAGCAACGGGTATCAGTATCCGTAATGTTGAGCATGACGGTACTAAAATGGGCTCACCAGCTTACCGTGTACCTAAATATCCAGTTGCGCCGGGCGAGAAAGTAGCACTCGATGATTTCGATATCATTGAGCATATGATTGTTAAATCATTGATTACGCATCCGCAAACTGGCAGTGAATTGAAGCTAGGCGAAAAAACAGAAGTACGTGGACATGCGTGGGCTGGCCCGCTGGAAGTGGTAAAGATGGAAGTCAGCTATGACTATGGCGCGACTTGGCACCTAGCTAATTTGAAAAAGCAGCCGAACCAAATGGCATGGCAAGATTGGTCTATCGAGCTTAATTTACCGCAACATGGTTATTACGAAATATGGTCAAAAGCGACAGACAGTGAAGGTACGTCACAACCTGTTGTGCAACCGCAGTGGAATCCAAAGGGTTACATGTTTAATGGTTGTCATCGTATTGCGGTGCGGGTGCAAAAATGAATAAACTCCGCTATTTAATATTGGTACTTTTGCTTGGTATCAGCACCACAGCTACTGCAAAGGTTGAAAGTTATTTAGTCGATAAAAAATCGGGTTTGATCATGGCGCCAGGCTGGGAACTGGTTAATAAGCAATGTAACGCTTGCCACACTAGTTTAATTATTCCTCAAAACCGCGGCAATAAAGATGACTGGCGTGAGACACTGGAGTGGATGGTCGATAGCCAAGGTTTGTGGGATCTGAGTGATACTTGGGAACCTGTTCTAGATTATTTGTCGACGAATTATAACCAGCAAAAAATCGACTTAACCACATTTAGACGGCTACCGTTAGCGGTTGACGATATGCCGCCTGAGGCAAAATAGAGTGAGTATTTCTAACATGATAAAAAAAATAGTATTCGCTACTGCCTTAATGTTTGCTTCTGCCACGGTAATCGCAACTGATACAGATGTTGTTAAACCTAATTTTGCTAATGGTAAGCAGCTTTCTGAGCGTTGTTTAGCTTGCCATAATGAAAGCCGATTAGAAGAATTTAATTACTTTCCGTATCTGGAAGGGCAAAAATACAAATACATCGTTCGCCAATTAAATAATTTCAAATTGGATTTACGTAAGAGCCCGTTTATGGAAGGCGAAGTAGCGTATTTATCTGGGCAAGACATGATTGATGTTGCCTATTTCTTTAGTCAACAACCGAAGAAAAAGCATAAGTAATAATCGTAATTAAAAGCTCACATGCGGCGAGTCTATATAGTGTATATAGGCTCGTATCATCTCGTTTTACTTCCCTTTATTTCACGTCTCTATAAGCCTACTATAGCTCTCCCCTTAGTTCTTAATTTTTACTTTAATGCCTAACTGTTAGCTAGGTAATATTACCGATAGCCAACTATGGTTACTTGCCTAAGTAACGTTTCAACATGTCTGGTGCATTATTATCCGTCAAAATAGCGGTAGGTGCATGTAGTGCAATTTTACCATCCTCTACAAAGGCAATATTATCGGCTATCTGTAAGGCATCATCGGGATTATGAGTGACCATTAACACCGTAATGCCATGTTCTTTATTTAGCTTGGCGATCAAACGTAACATCTCTTGACGTAAGGCTGGGTCGAGGGCGCTAAACGGTTCATCGAGTAATAACAAAGGTTGTTTACGAGCGAGACAGCGGGCAATGCCAACGCGTTGACGCTGGCCACCACTCAAGTCACCGGGAAGGCGGTTGAGTAATTCGGTGATATCGACTTGTTGCGCCGCTTTCTCAAGTGCAGCTTGTTGGTTTGTATCAAGTTTCATACTCGGTGCTAAACCAATGGCAATATTCTGCTTCACCGTTAAATGATTAAACAGGTTATGCTCTTGAAATAGCGTGGTGATTGGGCGCTGCGCGGGTGCTTGTCTGATGATCGAGTCGGTTTGAAAACGAATATCACCAGACAGTGGTTGATTAAAACCAGCAATCAAGTTTAGCAAGGTCGATTTACCCGAACCACTGGCGCCGAGAATAGCTAAGGTTTCACCACGATTAACCTCGAGAGTAAACTGCATCTGCATTTGTTCATAAGCGAAGGTTACATTGTCTACTTGCAATAAAACACTATCTACCGGTAATAATGCGCTGACATTACTGCTCGGACTCGTGTTGGCATCGCTTAGAGGAATCGCACTTTTTAAGCTGGTGGCATTAGGCATTTTTGCCTCCAATAATTCGTTCGAACAAATAGAAAATAACACCGCAAAGCGTTAATAAGAAGATTGCCGTTACCGCAGCTGCATCAAGTTGATAGCTGCCGAGCTGACGATAGAGCACCAAGGGTAAGGTTTGCATATCTTGGCTACCAAATAACGCAATGACACTTAAATCTCCCAGAGATAACACACACGCTAGCCCTAATCCCATCGCAATCGGTTTACGTAATAATGGCCATTCGATAATCCGCAGGCGTTGCAGACGTGATAAACCTAAGCTGATGGCGAGTTTGTCGTATGAGGCGAAACTATCTTGGATCGGTTGGTTCAATACGCGCAGTAAGTAAGGTAATGCCATTAACGCATTGACCAGAATAACTAACCAAGCAGCGATACTAAAGACATCGACATAGGGACGTAATAATAAGAATAAACCAGTGCCCAGAACCAGCGCGGGAACCACTAAAATAATCGCGCCAATATTTTCGATACCATAGGCTAACGTCATTAATTTAAAGCGTACTTTCAATATACGGGTCGAGAACAAGATAGCGCAGGCGAGCAATAAACTTAATAAACCCGAGCTCAGGGCTATTTGTAATGATATGCCCGTTGCTTGCCATAACATTGGCTGGCTAAGCACGCTGAGGGTATTGCTATTGATACCACTGCTTAAAATTGCCAGCATTGGCGGCGCTAACAAACAACTGGCCACAATAAAGCTAAGTCCATCGCTGAGCTTACTGCTGAGGCTATGACAGTCAGGGCGACGGAAGTAATTGCCTGATGGCGCTGACATAGGTTGTGACTTTAGAAATATCGCGCTAAACAACATTAAGGCCACGGTGATCGCCACTTGGATAATCGCTAACGCCACTGCTTGCTCAATATCAAATTCAAACTTGAGAGCTTGATAGATAGCCACTTCAAGGGTGGCGTAATCAGGCCCACCACCGAGCGACATGACAATCGCGAAACTGGTAAAGCACAGCATGAAAATAAGGCTGATTAACGAGGGTAATTGCTGCTTTATCTTCGGCCATTCTAAGGTGATGAAAATGTGTCGAGATTGCATGTTTAGCTGACTAGCCAAGCGCCACGATTCACTGGGAATAGAGTCGAGGGTTTGTAGTAAAATACGCGTAGCTAACGGCACATTGAAAAATAAATGCGCCAGTAGAATACCAGTTAAGCCATAAATATAATGACCTGTTTCGATATGAAATAAAGCTAAAATTTGGTTCACCCAGCCATTTTTACCGTGCACGGCGACAATACCAAAGATGGCAATGATGATGGGCAGTACTAACGATAAGTTAAATAGTTTGATGATTAATTGCTTACCAACAAATTCTCGGCGTGAAAAAGCCCGTGCCAGTGGGATCGCCAAACCAATACTTAAGCCCGTAGATAAGGCTGCTTGGTAAAAACTAAAGGTAATGACATGTTGGGTGTAGGAGTCAGCAAGCACACTGCTAAAGTCTAACTCGGCTTGTGAAAAATTAAGCAGGGCAGTAAAACTACCGCCTACCAGAAGTAAAATGATGCTGATGGCGAGCAAAGCGCTACACCACCAGTATTTATGCGAATTCGCGATCATAATTTTGATTAATTATTTACTCATAATGGACTAATTACTGAGTAACAGCGTTACGCCATTCCTTCACCCAAGATTTACGTGATTGTGCTACTTCTTCAGGCGTGAATTCGATAGTTTTAGCTGGGCTAATCAGTTGTTCGAATTCGCTTGGCAGTGCAGATGCTTGTTTTGCTGGTAGCATCCAGTTACCTGTTGCGATCACGTCTTGGAACGCTGGGCTAAGCACAAATGCCATGAATTGATCGGCTAATTCAGGGTTTGCCGCATCTTTCAAACGCGCCACAACTTCGGTTTGTTGATAATGGCCTTCAGTGAATTCAACCGCTTTATATTTAAATTCGCTTTCTGCAATCATGTGGTAAGCCGGTGATGTGGTATAGCTTAATACCATATCTGATTCGCCTTTTAAGAACATACCGTAAGCTTGGCTCCAGCCTTTAGTAATAGTCACGGTTTTGTCTGCTATCTGTTGCCATGCTTGTGGTGCTTGATCGCCATAAACTGCTTTAACCCATAGCATGAAGCCTAGGCCAGGTGTGCTGGTGCGTGGATCTTGATAGATGATGCTCAGATCTTTACGTTCGATCAGTTCCGCTAAACTCTTTGGTGGATTAGCGAGTTTTTCACTGTCGTAGATAAAGGCAAAATGACCGTAATCAAATGGAATGAAGTATTCGTTAGTCCAAGCGTTTGGCAGAGATAATTTGCTGGTATCTTGTTGGTGTGGTGCTAGCAGGTTGGTTTTTACCGCTTCAGCCATCAAGTTGTTGTCTAGGCCTAATAGTACGTCAGCCTTAGTGTATTTACCTTCAAGTTTCACACGATTAAGAATGCTCACGCCATCTTCTAAAGCGACTAAGTTCAGGGTGCAATTACAATCCGCTTCAAATGCGGTTTTGACTTTTGGACCAGGGCCCCAATCAGATGCAAATGAATCGTAGGTATAGACATTCAATACTGGTTTTTCGGCAGCGTTAGCTACTGATAGCGAAGGTAATAGTAGGGTTGTGCAAAGTGCTAGTTTTTTGATCGTGTGCTTCACGTGTTCTCCTAGAATGTGAAGCATAGAACTTATGACTCGGTAATGCGTACTTATCTGCGTATTAATTCTTAACGCTGATATGAACCAGTCTGTCGAATCTCATTCCTATGCCAGCATTATCTGGTTCAAGTAATTACGGGTGTTATCTCAGCCACTGTGACTCTGTAATAAAAAGCCTGGTAGCACCCCGATGAGTGAGCGCCTATTGTATTTTTATTTGTTCTAAAGTGCTAGTCGCAATATTGCGATTAGCCGATATTTAATTATCCCTTAAGTAGTGCAGCTGGATTGTTTGTTGCACCAACAATAAACATACTCTTGATAGTGATTTTATTTTATAACTTCAAAGTCAATTTTAAGTCTATGTTTTAAAACTTTATTTCCTTTTTTCATAGCTATCTGAATATTATTTGGCATAGCATTTGCCTATTTAGAGTTAGGTTCATAATAAGGAAGTTAAATCATGGTTACAGTTAACAAAGCTAAATTTACTCATCTTGCAGTTACGATCGCGTTATCACTGAGTGCTGCTTCATTTAATGTGGTTGCAGCAGAAGACAGTATTAAAGTCGGTGTATTACATTCACTTTCCGGCACCATGGCGATCAGTGAAACCACATTAAAAGACACCATTTTAATGATGATTGAAGAGCAAAATAAACAAGGCGGAATTTTAGGTAAAAAACTAGAAGCCGTGGTGGTTGATCCTGCGTCAAACTGGCCACTGTTTGCTGAAAAAGCCCGAGAACTGATTGAGAAGGAAAAAGTAGACGTGGTATTTGGTGGTTGGACATCAGTATCACGTAAATCGATGTTACCTGTGTTTGAAGAACTCGATGGTTTGTTATTTTACCCTGTGCAGTATGAAGGTGAAGAGTCATCGAAAAACGTATTTTACACTGGTGCAGCGCCGAACCAACAAGCGATCCCGGCTGTTGATTACCTGATGAATGATATGGATGTAAAACGTTGGGTCTTAGCTGGTACGGATTATGTTTATCCACGCACGACGAATAAGATCTTAGCGGCATACCTTAAGTCTAAAGGCGTAGCTGATAGCGACATAATGGTGAACTACACCCCATTTGGTCATTCTGATTGGCAGTCTATTGTTGCTGATATTAAAAAATTCGGCTCAAAAGGCAAGAAAACTGCGGTTGTTTCGACCATTAATGGTGATGCTAATGTTCCCTTCTATAAAGAGTTAGGCTCGCAAGGTGTGTCTGCTGAAGATATTCCGGTGGTGGCCTTCTCTGTGGGGGAAGAAGAGTTATCGGGGATGGATACCTCGGCGTTGGTGGGTCACTTAGCGGCATGGAATTATTTCATGAGTGTTGAAACTCAAGCCAATGATGAGTTTATTGAGAAATGGCAGAAATTTACCAAGGATGAAAATCGAGTAACCAATGACCCAATGGAAGCCAGCTATATCGGCTTTCAGATGTGGGCGAAAGCGGTTGAAAAAGCCGGTACCACAGATGCGAGTGCTGTTCAGGATGCCATTATTGGCGTAACTGTGCCTAATTTAACAGGTGGTTACGCGACGATGATGCCAAATCACCACATTACCAAGCCGGTATTACTCGGTGAAATTCAAGCTGATGGTCAGTTTGAAACCGTGTGGGAAACCACAGGCGTTGTTGCAGGTGATGCTTGGTCTGATTATCTACCAAGTTCTAAACCACTGTATTCAAGTTGGTTAGCGCCATTATCTTGCGGTAGCTTTAACGTGACGACTGGCAAATGTACAGGTTCGTCAAAGTAATCACTGATTAGTCGTTAAACTCAGGGGGCTGATGATGGTCATTGGCTACCCTGCTGCTCAGTTATTCTTTTTAACAGGGAAAGTTATGAATAAATATGCCGGCATAATATCGCCATCGTCGACCTTATTATTCACTGCATTGATATTGCTACTATCAATGGGCAGTATTAATAAGAGTTGGGCTGCAGTGACGATAAATTCATTTTCAGACGTCGAGAAACAGCTTTCTCAGCGCAACTTTGATAATAAAATCGCGGCGGTTAATTGGTTAAGTCAAAAGGTATATCCAAACCCATCTCAAGCGAAGCTGTTATTCAATGATTTACTTGCAGGTCGCGTTTTCTATCATAAAAAACAACAGTCCTTATTTCTAATTGCTGATTATGCCACTGGCCAATCGGCAATTAAGTTAACGTCGACATTCTTCTTAGATGCCGATGCTACCCTTGTTTCTGGTACGCCAGAATCTGTGCTGATCGCCAAAAAACGTAATTTTAAGAAAGTGTCGCTTAACAATAAATTACGAAAAAGCATTCGCTTAGGTATCGCTACATTAGACTTAATGTCCAGAGATACAGTGTTACGTGGCCAAGCAATCCACCATTTATTGGGTGATGTTGATCCCGCGATCCAAACCTTATTACGTCAACGTCTAGCCGTTGAAGATGTTGAGGAAAACAAAACTTTGTTAACGTTAGCCTTAGCTATCGGCACGACAGCTACATCTGAAGATAAAACGGCATTGTTGGCCGCTGTTAATTTATTAGCTGATTCGATAGAACCTACTGCATTTACTGCCCTTGATCAAATTGTTAATAGTACTTCTGATGTTGTGTTACGCCAGGCTGCGCAACGTGGATTAGATCATTATGCACAAAGTCAGAAGATATATTCTGTAGTAGAAACCTTGTATTTTGGGCTGAGTCTTGGTTCTGTATTAGCGTTAGCGGGACTTGGTCTTGCTATAACCTTCGGGGTGATGGGCGTGATCAATATGGCGCACGGTGAGCTCATTATGCTCGGTGCTTATACCACTTATGTTATGCAGCAATTAATGCCGGACAATATTGGACTGTCGTTAGTATTTTCTATCCCTGCGGCGTTTATTGTTTCCGGTTTAGTCGGCATCGCCATTGAGCGTGGAGTGATACGTTTTCTTTATGGTCGCCCATTGGAAACATTGCTGGCAACCTTTGGTATCAGCCTTATTCTGCAGCAAGCAGTACGCAGTGTATTCTCGCCACTGAATCGCTCTGTGGTTACCCCGGATTGGATGAGTGGTATGTTGGAGTTTAATCCAATGTTGGCGCTGACTTATAACCGTTTATACATCATTATTTTCTGCTTATTAGTGTTCTGTACACTTATTTTTGTATTAAAGAAAACGCCATTGGGTTTACAGGTGCGTGCGGTATCGCAAAATCGTTCGATGGCGCGAGCGATGGGCGTGCGTTCGGAATGGGTTGATGCCATGACCTTCGGCTTAGGTTCTGGTGTGGCAGGTATTGCTGGTGTGGCCTTGTCGCAATTAACCAATGTTGGACCGAATATGGGCCAGAGTTACATTATTGATTCGTTTATGGTCGTGGTATTTGGTGGGGTAGGTAACCTGTGGGGTACCTTGGTTGCTGGTTTAAGCCTAGGTTTATTCAACAAATTATTAGAACCTTGGGCTGGTGCGGTACTGGCTAAGATCTTAGTACTGGTATTCATTATCCTATTTATTCAAAAACGCCCGCGTGGACTATTTCCACAACGTGGCCGTGCGGCCGAGGAATAACCCATGTTACACAAGCTATTCGCGAATTCAATACTAAAAACAGACCGTGGTGGTCAGCTATTAATGCTGCTACTGACGACGCTGTTAATTCTGGTGCCAGCACTTAACTTATTGGTGCCCCAAGGTCATTTTTTACATGTTGAAACTTACACTATTACCCTGTTAGGTAAATATCTTACCTATGCATTACTGGCGATGTCTGTGGACTTGGTATGGGGTTATTTAGGTATTTTAACCTTAGGTCACGGGGCATTCTTTGCCTTAGGTGGTTATGCCATGGGCATGTACTTGATGCGTCAAATCGGTGATCGTGGTGTTTACGGTAATCCTGAACTACCTGATTTCATGGTGTTCTTAGATTGGCAGGAATTACCGTGGTTTTGGCAAGGATTCGATATGTTCTGGTTTGCCTGTTTGATGGTGGTTTTAGTGCCTGCAGCACTGGCGTTAGTGTTTGGGTTTTTATCGTTTCGAGCCCGTGTTTCTGGGGTGTATTTATCTATCATGACCCAAGCCCTTACGTTTGCGCTGATGTTGGCATTTTTCCGTAATGAGATGGGTTTTGGTGGTAATAATGGTTTAACCGATTTTAAAGATATCCTCGGCTTTAGCTTGCAAGCCGATACCACCAAGGTGGGCTTATTTATGGCGTCAGTAGTAGCGTTAATATTGGGTTATCTTACTTGTCGTAAAGTGGTTTCAAGTCGCTTAGGTAAAGTGGCTGTGGCAATACGCGATGCCGAAACACGGGTGCGATTTATTGGTTATAACGTGGCTAACTTTAAACTGGGGATCTTTATTTTATCGGCAATGTTAGCTGGGATCGCCGGTGCTTTGTATGTACCGCAAGTCGGGATCATTAATCCGGGCGAATTCTCACCACTTAATTCGATTGAGATTGTGGTTTGGGTCGCTCTCGGTGGTCGTGCGACTTTATTTGGCGCGATCATTGGTGCGCTGTTAATTAATTATGCCAAAAGTTGGTTCACCATTGAACTACCGGAAGTGTGGTTATTTGCCCTTGGTAGTTTGTTTGTCTTGGCGACATTGTTTTTACCGAAAGGGGTGACTGGGTGGTTTACCGATCGATCTAACCGCAATAAGAAGTCTAACCGTAATAAGGAGTCTAACCGCAACAAAAGCTTGGCGACGAAGGAGAGTACCTCATGAGTAATTCTAATCAGGTAGATATGCAACAGGTGAACACCGCATCGGTATTAACTTCACAATTTACTGATCAGGCAATACCTGCTAGTTCACAAGATAATGAGCAAGGTTTTACCGCGCCTTTAGCCAAGCAGCTCCGTGACAACGTCAGTCAGTTAGCCCGTCGTGATCAGGTATTTGAATTTCTGAAACCGCCACATAATCCACTCATTGATACTCGTCATAATATCTTGCTGTATTTAGAAGGCGTATCTGTGTCTTTTGATGGTTTTAAAGCTATTAATGATCTTAATTTATACATTAAAGAAGGGGAGTTGCGCTGCATTATTGGTCCTAATGGTGCGGGTAAAACCACCATGATGGATATCATTACCGGTAAAACCCGTCCTGATAGCGGGCAAGTCTGGTTAGGCTCTAAACTGAATTTATTAAAAGTGGATGAGGCGCAGATTGCTAATGCGGGAGTGGGACGTAAATTTCAGAAACCTACGGTATTTGAATGTTTATCGGTCTGGCAGAACTTAGAGTTATCAATGGCGGGTAGCCGTAACGTTTGGTCGGTATTTCGTGCCAAATTATCCGGAGAGCAGCGCGATGAAATAGAACGGGTATTAGTTTTGATTGGCTTACCAGAACAAGCCGCAATGGACGCGGGTAGTTTGTCCCATGGTCAAAAACAGTGGCTGGAAATTGGCATGTTACTGATGCAAAAACCCAAGCTGTTGTTAGTCGATGAACCTGTTGCAGGGATGACACACCAAGAAATGGATCGCACCGCAGAGTTATTGAATTCGCTAGCAGGTGATCATTCAGTCGTCGTTGTCGAGCATGACATGGACTTTGTGCGCTCCATTGCCAGTACCGTGTCGGTATTGCATCAAGGCAGTGTCTTAGCTGAAGGTTCAATGACTGACATTCAAAATAACGCCAAAGTTAAACAAGTTTATCTGGGAGAGTAGCCATGTTATCGATTAAAGGTGTGAATCAGTTTTATGGTGAAAGCCATACCTTGTGGGATCTTGATATGCAGATACCAAAAGGTAAATGTACAGTATTAATGGGCCGTAATGGCGTGGGTAAAACCACCTTACTGCAATGCGTGATGGGATTATTACCGCTTAAAAGTGGCGAGATAGTATTGCAAGGTAAAAATATTGCCCCGCTGAGTGCGGAAAGCCGCGCGCGTCATGGCGTTGGTTATGTACCGCAAGGCCGACAAATATTCTCAGCTCTCACGGTTGAAGAAAATTTACAGATAGGTTTACCCATTCGTGCCAAAGGTGATCGCAAGATCCCGGAATTTATCTATCAGTTATTTCCGGTATTGAAAGAAATGCTGCACCGCCGTGGTGGTGATTTATCTGGTGGTCAGCAGCAACAGTTAGCCATTGGCCGAGCGCTGGTGATTAACCCGCAATTGCTGATTTTAGATGAGCCGACTGAAGGCATCCAACCTAATATCGTCCAAGAGATTGGTGACATTATCCGTAAGCTTAATCAAGAATTGGGCTTAACCGTCTTGTTGGTCGAGCAGAAATTACCTTTTGCCAGAAAGGTCGGTGATAACTTCTGTTTACTGGACCGAGGTCGTGCAGTCGCCAATGGTGATATGGCGATGTTAACTGATGAACTAATTCAGGAATACCTCACTGTGTAAATAATATGTTAAATCTACAACATCTATGTCACAGTAGTGTAAACAATCTAAAAAACAGAAAAGCATTGCTAATCTAATACTTAAACGGAGATGTAAATGGAATTAACGCCGAGAGAGAAAGATAAATTATTGTTGTTTACGGCGGCTTTAGTGGCTGAGCGTCGTTTGGCGCGAGGGTTAAAGTTGAATTATCCGGAATCCGTTGCCCTGATTAGTGCTGCCATTATGGAAGGCGCTCGTGATGGCCGTACTGTGGCTGAATTAATGGCGTTTGGTCGCACTGTGCTCACTGCCGAGCAAGTCATGGAAGGTATCCCTGAAATGATTTCTGATGTGCAAGTTGAAGCTACATTTCCTGACGGTACCAAACTTGTCACGGTACATGAACCAATCATATAGGGATGATGATGGCGAATAAAATACACACAGGATCAGGTATGATCCCAGGACAAATGCAGGTAGCGAGTGGTCATATTACCTTAAATGCGGATATGCCCACCGTGTCAGTAATCGTCGCAAACATTGGTGATCGTCCTATCCAGATCGGTTCACATTATCATTTTTACGAAGCCAATGATGCACTGACCTTTGAGCGTGAACTTACCTTAGGTTTTCGGCTTAATATTGCTGCCGGTACTGCTATTCGTTTCGAGCCGGGGCAAAGCCGTACTGTTGAATTAGTCGCTTTTGGTGGCAATCGTATGGTTTATGGTTTTCAGGGCAAGGTCATGGGCAGTATTGATGAATTTACGGCACAGCATGCTGTGACAGACAAGGAAGCATGCTGTGAAAACAAGGATGAGGGTAAATAGATGGCGAAAATTTCAAGGCAAGCCTACGCGGAGATGTTTGGCCCTACCACTGGCGATAGATTACGTCTAGCAGATACGGAACTGTGGTTAGAAGTAGAACATGACTATACCCGTTATGGTGATGAAGTTAAATTTGGCGGTGGCAAGGTTATTCGTGATGGCCAAGGTCAAAGCCAGCTAACGTCTAAATATACGCCAGATTTAGTGATAACCAATGCGGTTATTCTCGATCATTGGGGCATAGTTAAGGCCGATATCGGGGTTAAAAATGGCCGGATTATCGCGATAGGTAAGGCGGGGAATCCAGACGTTCAGTCAGGTGTTGATATTATCATTGGTCCTGGTACTGAGATCATCGCAGCAGAAGGCTCAATTATTACTGCTGGTGGTGTTGATTCACATATTCACTTTATCTGCCCACAGCAAATTGATGAAGCGCTGACTTCCGGTATTACCACTATGATCGGTGGTGGTACAGGGCCAGCGACCGGTACCAATGCCACAACGTGTACACCTGGACCGTGGAATATTCACCGTATGTTGGAATCGCTGGATAACTTTCCAATGAACTTTGGTTTGTTAGGTAAAGGTAATGCCAGTGTGCCAGCTCCTTTGCATGAGCAGGTCGCCGCAGGTGCGATAGGTTTAAAACTCCATGAAGATTGGGGCACAACGCCAGCGTCAATTGATAACTGTTTAACGGTAGCTGACGAAACCGATGTACAAGTAGCTATCCACACCGATACTCTAAATGAATCAGGCTTTGTCGAATCAACCTTAGATGCTATTGGCGATCGCGTTATTCATACTTACCATACTGAAGGTGCAGGTGGCGGTCATGCGCCAGATATTATTCGTGCTTGTGGTGAATCCAATATCTTACCGTCATCAACCAATCCAACCCGCCCTTATACCGTGAATACCATCGATGAACATTTAGATATGTTAATGGTTTGCCATCATTTATCACCGTCAATTGCTGAAGATGTGGCTTTTGCAGAATCGCGTATTCGTCGTGAAACCATTGCTGCCGAAGATATCTTGCATGATCTGGGCGCTTTTTCGATGATCGCGTCGGATTCGCAAGCAATGGGACGGGTAGGGGAAGTCATTTCACGTACTTGGCAAACCGCGCATAAGATGAAAGTACAACGTGGTAGTTTGCCACAAGATCCACCGCACCATGATAATTTCCGTATTAAGCGTTATGTTGCCAAATACACCATTAATCCTGCAATTACACACGGTATGAGTCATGAAGTTGGCTCAGTCGAAGTGGGGAAATTGGCTGATTTAGTATTATGGAAACCGGCATTTTTTGGTGTTAAACCGAGTTTAATTATCAAAGGTGGCATGATCGCATCTGCACCGATGGGCGATCCGAATGGCTCTATTCCCACGCCACAACCGGTTCACTATCGTCCTATGTTTGGTAGTTTTGGCCGGGCTTCGCAGAATACCTCTATGTTGTTTATTTCTCAGCAAGCGAAACAGGATGGCATTCCCGAGCAGTTACAGCTCAATAGTCTGATTGGTGTTGTTAAAGATTGCCGCCAGTTACGTAAAGCAGATATGGTACTCAATGATTGGCTGCCAACCATTGAAGTGGATTCACAAACCTATCAAGTACGCGCCAATGGCGAATTGTTAGTGTGCGAACCTGCAACGGTACTACCGATGGCGCAACGTTACTTTCTATTTTAGCGTGTCGGTATCATCAGTATTTCTAGGTATACATTTTGTAGCAAATTATTTTAAGGAAAAAATAATGTTTAAATCTCTATTTTCAGAACACGGTGTTTCAAAGCAAACTGTTTCAAAACCGATCTTTGCAAAACAGTTCGTTGCAAAAAAAAACGTCTCAAAAAAAGTCATGTCTCTTGCCGCATTATCAACTGCGCTATTTTCTGGTTCTGCATTGGCGCATACCGGTACTGAAACCTTCATGGCGAGTACGTTTGCCAATGGTTTGTTGCATCCATTAACGGGATTAGATCATTTGATCATGCTGTTGGGCGTGGGCTTTTTAGCAGCGCAAATGAAAGGTAAACAACTCAGTATTATTCTTGGCGCGTTAGTCACTATGTTAATAGGGACTGGTTTTGGCGCGTTAACTGGTTTGATAACGGGGATGGAAAGCTTAATTTTAGCGTCGGTATTTATTGTTGCAGTTGCGGTCTGGAAACAAAGTCAGCAAGTGACGGTAAAGGTTAACTTATTATCGAGCGCTGCAGTGGTAATGGTGTTGTTCCATGGTTGGGCACACGGTGTCGAAGCACCTGCTGCACAGTTAGTACAGTTTGTACCGGGTATGCTCATCAGTGCGGTTGTTTTACTGACGCTTGGCGCTGTTATTGGCCGTCAAGTCAGTGCTAAGTGGTTAAGCCCATCACTGGGAATTAGTGGAGTATTAGTCGCCTTTCTAGGGGCGTAGTTCGATGAGTATTCCGTCGACTATCCGTTTCTTACGCCCTGATGGTGATCAGGGCTGGCGCGCTGAAATTCGCCTTAAATATGGCAGTAAGGGTGGTAAAACACGGTTACTGGAACGCCAGCAAGTTGGTCCTTTGACAGTGCAAAAACCCTTTTATCCGGAAGGCGAAACTTGCCATACCTATCTGTTGCATCCACCGGGAGGTGTCGTAGGTGGAGATCAACTGCGCTTTGATATTCATGTCGATTCAGGGGCTCACGCGTTATTAACCACTCCTGGAGCGACTAAATTCTATCGTAGTAATGCTGATTCGGCTTGGCAGTCTCAGGAACTAGCTGTTGTGGATGGTGCTTTTCTTGAATGGTTGCCGATGGAGAATATTTTCTTTCCCGGTGCCCAAGTTAAACTTAGTACCGAGATTAATTTGGCCGGAGATGCCCGTTTTATCGGCTGGGAAATGCAGTGTTTTGGCCGCCCTGTATTAGCTGAAGACTTTACTCATGGTCAAATATTAGGGCAGACACATATCTTTCGTGACGGTAAGTTACTGCTTGCAGAGAGTCTACGATTGCAGAATAAAACCCAGCTTGAATACGCGGCTTCTTTACGCGGTTATCCCATGACGGGGAGTCTGTATATTAGCCCCGTGGATGATGCGTTGGTGTGTCGAATTAATCAGATAATTGATGAGCAACAAGCACGTTTCGGGGATGCGGTACTACTAGGGGCAAGTGAACTTGAAGGGTTGTTAGTGATCCGCGCTTTAGGGCAACACACTGAACCTATGATGGCCAGTTTTGTGCAGATTTGGTCTGCTGTCAGGGAAGCTTGGCTTGGTTATATCCCAGATGCCCCAAGGATCTGGTCTACGTAATTTTATAATAAAGGAATTGGAATGATCAAATTAACGCAAATATTAACCCTAGCAGCTAATCATGTTGATGCTTATGTGTGTTTGACCATGTTACAACGCACCAAGAGTCGTCTTAAAGTACAACTTGAAGATGGCCGCGATGCGGGGTTATTTTTACCGCGTGGTCAGCTATTAGAGCATGGTACACAACTCACCACGGATGATGATTTTATCGTCCAAGTGATCGCTGCAAAAGAACGCGTATCAACGGCACGTTGCAATGATCCGACATTATTCGCACGTGGCTGTTATCACTTGGGTAATCGCCATGTGCCGTTGCAAGTCGAAGCGGGTTGGTGTCGCTTTCTCCATGATCATGTACTCGATGAAATGTTGATTGGTTTAGGTTTAGATGTGACAGTTGAAGATGCCGCATTTCAGCCCGAACCCGGCGCATATGGCGGCACTACAGGTGGTCACTCCCATAGTAGTGAGGAAGAGTATGTGCACCCGCATAACCATGCGCATGAACATTAATCGTCGCAAACGAATAGGCAAGTCGTATGGATAATATGTTAGCTGAATTAAAGCTATATCAGTTGATCAGTCCATCGCTCCCTGTGGGCGGATTTACCTACTCTCAGGGGCTTGAGTGGGCAATTGAAAAAGGCTGGGTAACGGATGTGAATAGCTTAGACAATTGGTTGTCAGGACAAATGTCAGAAAGCTTAGCCAGTCTTGAATTACCCATTCTTATGCGTTTACAAACGTGCTTAGCCAATAATGATCATCAGCAGGCGCAGACTTGGTGTGACTATTTAGTGGCGAGCAGGGAAACCAAAGAGATGCGCTTAGAAGAACGCCAGCGTGGACTTGCATTTGTACGGTTATTACCAAGATTAGGGATATCACTGGATGATAGTGAACTGGCTAACATGGTTGAAACCACACAGCTTGCGGCGTTTGCTTTGGCGATTAATCAGTGGGCTATTCCATTAGAAAAAGCGCTAGGTGGTTATCTTTGGAGCTGGTTAGAAAATACTATCGTTGTGGGTATTAAATTAGTGCCCTTAGGGCAAAGTGATGGCCAGCAACTATTAATGAAATTAGCAGCGTCGATACCTGCCGCTGTGCAACAAGCATTAGTAACAGAAGATCAAAACATTGGCAGCTTTACGCCCGCTCAGGTGATGGCGAGTTGCCGACATGAACATCAATATACGCGATTGTTTCGCTCATAAGGATTTGCAATGACAGAATTTAAACAACCATTACGCATTGGCGTCGGTGGTCCGGTAGGCTCAGGTAAAACCGCATTATTAGAAGTCTTGTGTAAAGCTATTCGTGATACTTATAATATTGCTGTGGTAACCAATGATATTTATACCCAAGAAGATGCGAAGATCTTAACCCGAGCAGGTGCGCTGGATGCTGACCGTATTATTGGAGTAGAAACTGGTGGTTGTCCACATACCGCTATCCGTGAAGATGCGTCAATGAATTTGGCAGCAGTTGAGGAGTTAGCAAAGCTACACAAAACCCTCGATATCGTCTTTGTCGAAAGCGGTGGTGATAATTTAAGTGCGACTTTTAGCCCTGAATTAGCCGATTTAACCATTTATGTAATTGATGTCGCTGAAGGTGAAAAGATACCACGTAAAGGTGGCCCTGGTATTACTCGCTCTGACCTGCTGGTGATTAATAAAATGGATTTAGCCCCCTATGTAGGTGCCTCGTTGGAGGTGATGGAGCAAGATACCAAGCGTATGCGTGGTGATAAACCTTATGTGTTTACCAACATGAAAAAGCAAATAGGTTTGCAACGGATAATTGATTTTATTGTTGATAAAGGCATGTTAGATTGCGAGTAAACTGTAGTTTGATTGTAGGCAAATAGCTAACAAAATAGTTGTTTAGATCGCATTATTGACTTTGCTCTGTCCCGGCTGAATAAATGATGACTATACTCAAAAAATAAACTAATCATTCAGATTTGTGGATAATTTATAATTTGCTAAGCATTGATAAACCTTTGCTCGGCATGTAAAAACTATAGTAATAAGAGGGATATTGATGTGCTAAAAGCTAATTTAGAACGACGTAGTTATCACCGAATGTTAATCGACTCACCGGTGCAGGTGACGGATGAAGAGCGTAATATTACTGCTATTTGTCGTGATTTAAGTGCTAGCGGCATGTCGTTAGATGTACCTGAAAGTTACTTTTCATTAAACGACAACGTGAGTATTTTTCTACCAACGGGCGATAGCCGAGTGCCGCCGTTACAAGCCGAAGCAAAAGTAACACGCGTTGATAATGATGGCGATAATTACCAAATAGGTGTCGAGTTTACCAGTTTGACTTAAGTTATTTTGGTGACTTAAGTTATTTAGTGATAAGTCGATAGTCAGCAGATAAAAAAAGGCCGAAAGTGGAGTTCACTTTCGGCCTTTTTACTGATACGACTTAGATAAGTGCGACTTAAATAAGTTTAGCTACTGGCTTATGTGGGATTAATTAAGCGCCAACTTTAGCGGCAATTAAATCGCCCATTTGTGCCGTGCTTTGTACCGGTTTAGTATTGCTGTCACTGTGCAAATCGCCAGTTGCATAACCTTCTTCAAGTACAAATGAAACCGCTTGCTCAATTGCTTGTGCAGCGTCTTCTTGTTTGAGTGAATAACGTAGCATCATAGCTGCAGATAAGATCTGTGCAATTGGATTGGCAATGCCTTTACCGGCGATATCTGGTGCTGAACCACCTGCTGGTTCATATAAACCAAAGTCAGAATCGTTCATACTTGCAGACGGTAACATACCCATAGAGCCCGTGATCATTGCACATTCATCAGAGATGATGTCGCCGAATAAGTTGCCGCACAGTAGTACGTCAAATTGCGATGGGTCTTTGATTAGTTGCATTGCTGCGTTATCTACATAGATATGCTCAAGTTCAACTTCAGGGTAATCTTGTGCTACTTCAAGTACCACTTTACGCCATAAAACAGAGGTCGCTAGTACATTTGCTTTATCAACCGATGTTACTTTATTACCACGTAATTTTGCTGCTTCAAAGGCGATACGTGCAATCCGATCAACTTCCGCACGGCTATATAACATAGTATCAAAACCAGTTTCTTCAGCGCCTTCGCCTTTGTTACCTTTTGGTAGACCAAAGTAGATACCGCCAGTTAACTCACGCACTACAACAACGTCAAAACCATTATTGGAGATATCAGCACGTAGCGGTGAGAACTTTTCTAGACCCGCATAGATCTTAGCTGGACGTAGGTTACAGAATAGTTTGAAGTGACCGCGTAATGGTAATAGTGCACCACGTTCAGGTTGTTCTTGTGGTGGCAGACCTTCCCATTTTGGACCACCGACAGAGCCGAATAAGATCGCATCTGAATTTTCACAAGCAGCAAGTGTGCTTGATGGTAATGGTGTGCCGTGGTTATCAATCGCGATACCACCAACATCATTAAAATCATAAGTTAATTCTAAATTAAACTTACTTTGTACAGCAGCAAGTACTTTAATTGCTTCCGCCATTACTTCTGGACCGATACCGTCACCTGGTAATACAGCAATATTATGTTTTGTTACAGTCATCCTTAGCCGCCTTTTCTATATTATTGATTTTGTTTTTTAAGTTTTTGTTGTTCTACCGCATTTGCGCGATGGATATTATTCATTACGTGGATATAAGCCAGCGCCGAAGATTCAATGATATCTGTTGCTAAGCCGATACCGTGGAACTTTCGGCCTTCATACGTTGCGACTATATCCACTTGACCCAATGCGTCTTTACCTTCACCTTTTGCAGTAATGTGGTAATCGGCGATATCGATATCAAAGCCAGAAATACGGCTTAAACATTTATAAACGGCATCAACAGGACCATTTCCTATCGCTGCTTCCGTATCTGTACGTGGTTCATCAGCGGTTTCTAGTTGTGAGATCAAGCTAATAGTCGCGGTTGCTTTCACACCAGAACCAGACTGCACACTGAGATAATCTAATTTAAAGTGTTCTTTATCTTCGTGTAAATTATTAAAGAAGATTAATGCTTCTAGATCGTAATCGAATACTTGGCCTTTTTTATCGGCAAGTTGTAAGAAGCTTTCGTATAGCTCATCAAGGCTATAATCATTGTCAGCATAACCAAGTTCAGCCATACGATGCTTGATCACATGACGGCCTGAACGTGAAGTTAAATTTAACTTGTTTTGGGTTAGACCAATGCTTTCAGGAGTAATTATTTCATAGGTATTTTTGGCTTTTAACATGCCATCTTGATGAATACCAGATGAGTGTGAGAAGGCATTGGCACCGACAATCGCTTTATTACTCTGTACCGGCATGTTGCATAACTGGCTAACAAGCTGACTAGTACGGTAAATTTCTTGCGGATTGATATTCGTGGTTTTACCTAATAAATCCTGGCGAGTGTGCAAGATCATGGCAATTTCTTCTAGTGAGCAGTTACCTGCGCGTTCGCCAATACCATTAATAGTACATTCGATTTGACGTGCGCCTTGTTCTACTGCTGCAATTGAGTTTGCAACTGATAAGCCAAGATCATCATGACAATGTACTGATATGATCGCTTGATCAATATTGGGTACGCGATTAAATAAGTCAGTGATGATGCCGCCGAATTGCGATGGCACTGTATAACCAACTGTATCTGGGATATTAATTGTTGTTGCACCCGCTTTAATCGCTTCTTCAACCATACGACATAAGTTATCTATGGGTGTTCGGCCTGCATCTTCACAAGAAAACTCAACGTCGTCGGTATAGCGACGCGCATGCTTAATGGCATGGCGGCCCATATTGAGGACATCGTCAAAGCTACGCTTTAGTTTGCTTTTAACGTGAATATCGGATGTTGAAATAAAGGTATGAATACGGAAGTCTTTGGCGACGGAAAGCGCTTCGCCTGCAGCATCAATGTCTTTTTCTAGTGCGCGAGAAAGGGCACAAACACGGCTGTTTTTAATATTCCGTGCGATGGTCTGCACTGATTCGAAATCACCAGGTGATGAAATTGGGAAACCAACTTCCATTACATCAACACCTAAACGCTCAAGCGCAAAGGCGATTTGTAACTTTTCTTTTACGGTTAAGCTCGCAGATAATGCTTGCTCTCCATCCCTCAAGGTCGTATCAAAAATAATAACCTGGTCTGACATTATGAATCCTTCAATTTGCCGTTATATAGACACGCTTTAGGCATCTATATGTATAAATTAATTCTATGCCTTAATCATTACAGGCTTGGTTGTTTTTTGTCAATTAATTTATCCCTAGTTACAGTAACTGGCCTAATTAAATAGGCCGTAATACAGAGGGGAATCGTAGTTATTACATGGATAAACTCGACCTTTCTTTGATCTATGCCACACTTAAAATAGGCTTTTTATTGTGAGGTGCGATATGTTATTTAAAAATGAACAAGGTGAGATGGTTGAGCTTGCTGATGATTTAACATTAAAAGAATTAACCGAGATGGGAATTGATATATCCCTCGTTGAAAATACCCGTGATGAGCCATTGGATCATTGGTCACACTTAGCGAGTAACTAGCTATATTTAGCGTGTTATTAACCCATGTTTAGTAAGTCATTAGTTGTGTTAACGACTAAATATGTTATTTATTGCGGCGATAAACGCAATTTATCAATGTAAATGACGCTATTATTGGCTTTTTGAGTGTGAAATAGGTTATAAAATCTTCATTTATTTTACAAATGAAATTTTACAGGCTACCCTCTCTGGCTTACATCTGTAAGCCGAATTGAGTTTGCGCCCGAATTAACATGAGACATAGACATGAGCCAGCATTTCGTAAATCAGATCCTTGATAGGATCGAAAAATATCAAGACAAAACGGCCCTAAAAAGTAAAACGAAAACAGGCTGGGATTGTGTCAGCTGGAAACAGATGGGCGAGCGTATTGAAGGTCTTGCCAATAACTTACTTAATCGTGGGCTTAAAGTTCAAGATGCTGTGGGTATTTGGTCAAATAATTTACCAGAATGGACTATTGCCGATCTAGCTCTACAGCAATGTCGTGCCGTGTCTGTACCACTTTATCCAAGCAGTACCTCATCGCAAGCTGAATACATTATCAATGATGCCAAGATGACCTGTATGTTTATTGGTGATAAAGCCGAATTAAAACTCGCCTTACCTTTACTGGATAAATGTGAATCGCTGCAATCATTAATCGTGTTCTCTTCGACAGTGACCTTACCGGATGATCCACGTGTCGTTGCTTATACTGACCTGTTAGACTTTACCCCAGGTAGTTCATCATCGATGGCGCTTGCACATCGTATCGAACACGCTAAAACGGATGATCTGGTTACGTTAATTTATACTTCAGGCACCACAGGCGAACCGAAAGGTGTGATGCTAGATTATGCTAATATTCAAGCGGCGCTAGCCTTGAATGAACCAGAAACGCGTTTAGAAGAAAATGATGTGTCGTTAGCATTCTTACCGTTGAGCCATGTATTTGAACGTATTTGGACATTTAATGCCTTGTTTTGGGGTGCCGAAAATACCTACCTTAAAGATCCTGCTCGCATTCAAAAAGCCTTAACAGATACGCAACCAACAGTCATGTGCGCAGTGCCGCGTTTGTATGAAAAAATCCACACAACCATGATGAATAAAGTTGAAAATGCACCTGAAGCACGTAAAAAATTATTTCATTGGGCTATCGGTGTTGGTAAGAAACGCTTTGCTGCACAGCAAGCGGGTACGTCTGTTTCACCATTATTAAAACTGCAGCATATGCTTGCAGACAAGTTGGTATTCACTAAACTGCGCGCAGTATTTGGTGGCAAGGTACGTTTCTTCCCTTGTTCTGGCGCGAAGCTTGATGATGAAGTTAACTTATTTTTCCAAGCAATCGGTATTCATCTAAAATATGGCTACGGTATGACAGAAACAGTGGCGACTGTGAGTTGTTATTCAAAAGACTTTAAGCTTGGCTCTATTGGTTCGGTATTACCTGGTATTGAAGTTAAATTGGGTGCTGAAAACGAGATCTTGATTAAAAGCCCGACGGTTATGCGTGGTTACTTTAATAAACCAGAAGAAACGGCCAATACTTTTGATGGTGAATGGCTGAAAACCGGTGATGCCGGCGCGATTGATGAAAATGGCTACCTGTATATTACTGACCGTTTGAAAGATTTAATGAAAACTGAATGTGGTAAATATATTGCGCCACAACTAATTGAAGGTACGTTAGGTCGTGACCGTTTCATTGAACAGGTTGCGGTATTTGCTGATGCGAGAAAATATGCTTCAGCATTGATTGTACCTGCACAAGAAGCAATTGAAGAACATGCAAAAACGCTTAATCTAAAATACGAATCATACGTTGAATTACTTAAGCACACCAAGATCGTCGAACTGTTTGATGAGCGTGTGAAAGAGATGCAAAAAGAGTTAGCTAAATTTGAGCAAGTGAAGAAATTTAAGCTAATGGCATCACCGTTTACCAATGAAAAAGGTGAACTGACACCCACGCTTAAGTTAAAGCGTAAAGTGATTCAACAGCGCTATAGTAGTTTGATTGAAAGTATGTATAGCACTGTTAAAAAAGGAAAAAATATAAAGTCTTAAGGTTTTATTTAGCATATTTAATCCCGTTGCGCAGTTTTTAAGTGACTGACAGCGGGATTATTACGCCTAGATCGCATTTATGACTGAGGGATCTTTTACTGCACTAGCACTTTCTTCTATTTATTTCTAAGCCCCTTAAAATATTTAAGCCATTGTTATGTATCTGCACTAATCTTAATTTTATATGGATAAATAGATTGGTAACAATGGATAGTGCTAATTATGGACAAGCTCAACACTAGTAATTTGTCACGTCAACGGCGTAAAATAATACTGACCTTAATGGCCGTAGCTGGTTCATGTATGTTATTTTCGGCCGTCTATTTATTAGCATTTTCGAGTGATTCAATCTGGTTGTTTTTGTTGGCACTACGCCGTACCATTATCTTAACCCCTAACGCTGTCATCGTGACGATTATTGTCAGCATTATAGGTGTTATTTGTATCTATAAAGCAAGTTATTACAGGCGAGTTCTTCGCAAAACCAATCTGGAATTATCCCGCTTACAAGGAAGACTTGTAGAGTTGGACTTGTCGGTATATTTAGATAATTGTACTGGACTCGCTAATCGATTTAAATTTTTAGAAATACTTGATACCCGAATGGCAGAAGGCAAAGGCAAGACTGCATTATGCATTTTGGATCTCGATGATCTTAAAAATATTAATGATACTTTAGGGCATAATGTCGGTGATCAAGTTATCGCCATCATCGCGCAACGCATTAAGCTGTCGTTAGAATATTCTCTGCAACCTAGCCGGTATAAAACGGATGTCTTTCGAATTGGTGGTGATGAATTTGCCATTTTAATCATGGGGATATCAGATGAAAATGATATCGCGCCTATCTTGAACCAACTACTTAAAAATATCCGCCGTAAAATTGAATTGTCTGGTGAGCGTATCTCTGTCGGTGTCAGTATTGGCGTTAGTATTAGTCCTGAGCATGGCACCTGTAGTGACTCATTATTGAAAAAAGCCGATATGGCAATGTATAAAGTGAAAGATTCAGGTAAGCATGGCGTCGCCTTCTTTAAACCTGAGTACATGCGTGAACTGGAATATCGAGTTAATCTAGAGCAAGAGCTTAATCAGGCCATTATCAATGGTGAATTTGAAATTTATTATCAACCCGTTATTGATATATCAACAGAAAAAGAATTAGGTTTTGAAGCATTAATTCGTTGGAATCATCCTGTTCGTGGTTTAGTTCCCCCCGACGATTTTATTCCGGTGGCAGAACAAACGGGTCTTATTGTACCTATGGGGCAGTGGATCATTAAGCAGGTTTGCAGTGATTTATCTATTTTACAGGTAACCAATCCCGATTATTTTGTGGCTATTAATATCGCCCCTCAGCAGCTTGCAGATTATGGTTTTGTGCAAAATGTACGAGCCATTTTAGCCTGTTATTCATTAACACCTGCTCAGGTGCATTTTGAAATTACTGAAACGACATTGATGAATGCTGGCACCGATAATTTACGGGTATTACGCGAATTAAATAACTTAGGTATTAAGCTATGGATTGATGATTTTGGTACTGGTTATTCATCTTTTAGTTATCTGCATAAATTTCATTTTTATGGTATTAAGCTCGATCGTAGCTTTATTGAAGGGATAGTAGATTCAGAGCGTAGCCAAAATATTGTCAAAGGTATTTGTGCTATGGGAGAGGCTTTACAGTTAGAGTTGCTTGGTGAAGGTATTGAACACCCGGAGCAAGCTGAATTTTTGTTAAAACAAGGCTGTTCTAAAGTCCAAGGTTACTGGTATGCAAAACCTATGTCTTTACCCACGTTAAATATGTGGTTAGCAAGTCGAAATGAAAATGCGCAAGTAGAAACCATAGAACGGCCATCAGCATAACTAAATATCTTGGGTTATTTAGTGATTAGCTAATATGGAACATTTTTAAGTAAGAGTGTGTCATTACGCTGATAATTTTCTATAAATTAAATTTTTCATTTTAAATCAAAGCCTTGCTAGTAAATAAGTCTTCGTTGCTCTCATCTTTCAGGCCTAAATATATCGTTATAAGTGATGATAATGAATTTTTTTGATATTTAATTTCTTATATTGCTTTTAAAGATGATTTTATTTTGTTAATTTTAATAAATAAACCAATAAAAATAAAGTTAAATCTAATTCAATGGGAAGTTTAAACTTGTAACTAATTTGTTACAATGTGGACAGTTGTCAAACTAGAATTAGGAAATGGGCCGGGAGGGCCTGCTTATGGAAATGTTGTCTGGTGCCGAAATGGTAATCCGCTCACTGGAAGATGAGGGTATTGAGCATATCTTCGGTTATCCTGGTGGCTCTGTTCTTGATATTTATGATGCGTTATTCGAATCAAGTCAAATTGAACATTTTTTAGTGCGTCATGAGCAAGCTGCAGTACATGCTGCAGATGGTTATGCACGTTCAACAGGGAAAGTTGGTACGGTCTTAGTTACATCAGGACCTGGTGCAACAAACTGTATTACTGGTATTGCGACTGCGTATATGGATTCAATTCCGTTGGTTGTGTTATCAGGTCAGGTTCCTACTTCAATGATCGGTAACGATGCATTTCAAGAAACGGACATGATGGGTGTATCTCGCCCTATCGTAAAACACAGTTTTTTATGTAAAACAGCTTCTGAGATCCCAGAAGCTATCAAAAAAGCATTTTATATCGCGTCAACAGGTCGTCCTGGACCTGTGGTAATTGATTTACCAAAAGATACGCAAAACCCATTAGCTAAATATCCGTACAAATACCCTGAGAACGTGTCTATGCGTTCATATAACCCAGTTACATCGGGTCATAAAGGCCAAGTGCGTAAAGCTGTTAAAGCAATTGCAACGGCTACAAAACCAGTACTTTATGTCGGTGGCGGTGCAGTAATTGCAAACGCTGAAGCACAAGTGCTGAAGTTTGCTGAACAGTTAAATTTACCGGTTACCAATACCTTGATGGGGCTGGGTATTTTCCCTGGCACACACCCACAAAATATCGGTATGTTAGGTATGCATGGTACGTTTGAAGCGAATAAAACCATGCATAACTCAGACCTTATTATTTGTCTCGGTGCACGTTTTGATGATCGTGTGACCAATGCGATTGATAAATTCTGCCCAGAAGCAAAAATTATTCATGTTGATATCGATCCAACATCAATCTCTAAAACAGTCCATGCGGATATTCCAATTGTTGGTTCTATCGAAGTGGTTGTTGAGCAGATGCTGGAGATTATTGCAGAATTGGATGTTACCGCCAATGAAGAAGAGCGTGCTGCGTGGTGGAAACAAATTGATAGCTGGCGTACTAAGCAGTGCCTAAGCTATGAAACTGGTACATCGATTAAGCCACAAGCGGCAATTGAAGCCTTGTACAAACATACTGACGGTAAAGCCATCATTGCTTCGGACGTAGGTCAGCATCAAATGTTTGGTGCCTTGTATTATCCATATGATAAACCACGCCAGTGGATTAACTCCGGTGGACTAGGGACTATGGGCTTTGGTTTCCCTGCTGCAATGGGTGCTAAAATTGCAAACCCAGAAAAAGTAGTATGTTGTATTTCTGGTGATGGTTCTATTCAGATGAATATTCAAGAACTATCAACTTGCCTGCAGTATGGTATCGCAGTGAAGATTATTACCCTGAATAATGGTGCGTTAGGCATGGTTAAGCAGTGGCAGAAAATGTTTTACGATGGTCGTCACTCTCATTCTTATATGGAGTCTATGCCTGATTTTGTTAAATTAGCTGAAGCTTATCATCATGTTGGTATTCAGGTGAGTAAACCTGAAGATCTTGATAAAGCCTTTGCTGAATGTTTCTCGGAAGAAAATAAAAATCGTGTGGTATTCATGGATATTATTATTGATCCGGAAGAGCATGTATATCCGATGCAAATTAAATACGGGGCAATGGATGATATGTACCTAAGTAAGACGGAGAAAACCACCTCATGAGACGTATAATTTCAGTATTAACAGAAAATGAATCGGGTGCATTGTCGCGTATCGTTGGTTTGTTCTCACAACGTGGTTATAACATTGAGTCTTTGACTGTTTCTACGACAGATGATGAAACATTGTCGCGTTTAACCTTGGTTACCAACGGTGACCGCGCGGTTGTCGAACAGATCATGAAGCAATTAAACAAGCTGATTGACGTGCTAAAGGTGAGCGATCTTACTGAAGGTCCGCATATTGAACGTGAGCTGTTATTGATTAAAGTTAAAGCAGCTGGTTTTGTGCGTGCAGAAGTCAAACGTACATCGGATATCTTCCGTGGTCAAATCGTCGATATCACTGATTCTTTGTACACAGTACAACTTGCAGGTGATAGCGATAAGCTTGATGCCTTTATCCAAACATTAGCATCGAGCACTGAGATTGTAGAAGTTGTTCGAAGTGGTGTTTGTGGTATCGCTCGTGGCGAACGTTGTTTAAAAGCATAATCCCGCTTTTATGCGTATAAAAAAGCCAGCTCATGTTATGTGAGCTGGCTTTTTATTTTGCTTTAATTCATTATTTTCATCTAGCGTTTATACTAATTTAGATAATTCACTATCAAATAAATTTTTCATTAAACCAACAAATTCTTCGATAAATGCCATTTGCTCATGACTCGGTGAGATGTCCCAAGCACTTGATAATACTTCTTCTAAATCACCGACAATGGCGTCTATCTCGCGGATGACGATAAAACGGTGTTTTTCAGTAAGCTGTTGATGCTGATTGCATACCATCATTGTATTATTGGCAATATGTTCAGAAAAAATATCGCCAATTGTGTCTGTTGTAGACGCCGCTTGCTGATTATGGTGTTCAAAAATAGCTAAGTTATCCGCTAAAAAGTGGATTAGCTGAATATAACCATCACTGTTTGTTATCATTATTATTTACCGCTTCAAATATAAACATCACATGCTATTGCGTCGTTGCTAGCTAATAGTGGATTACACCGCTATGCGGATATAAACATGTATAAGGCTTAATTATGCGCTGACCGCTTTGATAGGTAAAGTAGAACAGAAAACAAAGCACTATTTTTTGTTCTACTTTGCGTCATATCAATAATTTCGTCAGTGAGTTTTCAATAGAAGCATATTGAGTAGCTATAAATAGGTACTTGGGATGCGGTTAATTAAATCGTGAAAAATCTGGCTTACGTTTTTGCATAAAAGCCGATACCGCTTCTTTAGATTCTTCGCTCTCAAGTGCCGCAGAGAAGTACTCAAGCTCAACGTGGATCACTTGTTCAATTTTGCTAATCAGTTCAGCTTTCATTAATTTTTTGGTATTACGCAGTGATGCTGGCGCTTTCGTGGCTAATTTTAATGCACTTTTTTCAGCCATCGCAAATAATTCATCTGCTGGCAGTACTTTATTGGCAAGGCCGATTTCCAATGCGGTTTGGGCATCAAATTTATCTGCTAGTAACATTAGTTCGGCGGCGCGTTGATGTCCAGCTAGGCGCGGTAATATCAGGCTAGCAGCATATTCAGGTACGGCAGCAAGATCAGTAAATGGCAAGCGTAGTACGGCGTTATCGGCTAGGTAGACTAAATCACAATGCATGAGCATCGTGGTGCCAATACCGACAGCAGGACCTGCGGCGGCGGCGATCACTGGTTTTGAGAAGTGTAATAATGCCAGCATATACTGCACCAGTGGCTGGTCTTTAGAAAAATCCATACCATTCATGAAGTCAGCCATGTCATTACCGGCACAGAAACAACTCTCTGAACCGCGTAATATCACCACACGTACCTCTGGGTTGTTATCTGCTTGGCGAAAAGCCTCGGCTAACTCGGTATAAAACGCCCCATTAAATGCATTGAGCTTATCTAAGCGATTGAGGGTTAACGTAAGTACGCCTTGTGCATTCAATTCAATGAGTAAGTAAGTAGCCATTTTGTCATCCTGATAATGGTGTTTTGAGAGCACTATTTTGCCATGTAAAGCACTTGAATTGAACTGCTAATGTTAATGGTAGGTAATAGTTATGTTAATCGTGTTTGTGGTTTATTTGTAATATAGGGACAAGTCAATCTGGCTCTATATAACTAAATGGAATAAAAAATCATTATTTATTCTTTGTGGTTATCCTTAACAGTGGTTAATCTTGAATTAATTCAGCACAGTGGAAGCCGTAATATGCTATTAAAGGAACTATCATCATTAACGAGTCCGTTGAGTGAGCCGCAGTTATCGAAATTGCAATTGGCACTTAACGATTTGTCTCCAACGCAAACCGCATGGGTAAGTGGATATTTGGCAGGGATCAGCCAAGCATCTGGAGAGCAAGTGCAGGCACAAGGCGCGGTATCTCAACCAGCCCAACGCGTGACTATTTTATTTGGTTCGCAAACCGGTAATGCCAAAGGTGTGGCAACGGAGCTTTTTGAGCAAGCACAAGCACAAGGCATTGCAGCCCGACTTGTGAATATGGGCGATTATAAAGCCAAAGAATTGAAAACAGAATCGCACTTATTAATTGTTGCGAGTACTAATGGTGAAGGCGAAGCACCAGATGATGCTGTTACCTTCCATGAATTTTTAGCCTCTAAAAAAGCCCCTAAAGTACCAGCACTTAAATACAGTGTTTGTGCATTAGGTGATTCAAGTTATGAATTCTATTGCCAAACTGGTTTAGAATTTGATGATCGTTTAGCGGCGCTAGGCGCAGAAGCGCTTGTCGTACGTGCTGACTGCGACGTTGATTATGATGACGCAGTGGCAACGTGGAGCGAACTTGCACTGGCAGCGGTTAAAGCAACGCTAAAAGAAGCCATAACGTCTGCAGCACCGATTGCAGCAGTAGCGTCAAATCACGTTGCTAATACCTATTCGAAAAAGAAGCCGTTTAAAACCGAGTTATTAATCAATCAAAAGATCACCGGCCGTTTTTCCGATAAAGACATCCGCCACGTTGAGATTGCATTAGAAGATACTGGTATTAGCTATCAAGCAGGTGATGCGTTAGGGATCTGGTTTAAGAATGATCCTGTGCTTGTCGATGCGATTCTAGACCAATTAGAATTAGATGGTGCCGAAATCGTTACGCTAGCCAATGAAACGCAAAGTTTACGTGATGCATTGATTAATCGTTTCGAGTTAACGCAGAGTTACCCAAGCTTTGTTCAGGCTTATGCTGAACTATCTGGCTCGAAAAAATTAGCTAAATTGCTCGATGATAAAACCGCGCTACGTAATTATTGTTATGGCCGCCAAATCTTAGATGTGATTGACGAGAAGAAAGCTAAATTAACTGCCACGCAGTTACTGAGTGGATTACGCAAGTTAACGCCACGTCTTTACTCAATCGCTTCAAGCCCTAATGAGGCTGAAGGTGAAGTGCATTTAACCGTTGCTGTAGTTGATTATCAGCAAAGTGGTGAGCAACGTATTGGTGGCGCTTCAGGCTTCCTCCAGCGTCTTGAAGAAGGTGCTGAGATTGAAGTATTTGTTGAACACAACGATAACTTCCGTCTACCAAGTAACGATGATACCCCTGTGATCATGGTTGGTCCTGGTACGGGTATTGCGCCATTCCGTGCATTTGTACAAGAACGTGATGTACGTGAAGCGACAGGTAATAATTGGCTATTTTTTGGTAACCAACATTTTACTGATGACTTCTTGTATCAAACCGAATGGCAGGATTATTTAAAATCAGGTCTATTAACTAAGATGGATGTAGCGTTCTCACGCGACCAAGCTGAAAAGATTTATGTACAAGATCGCTTACGTGAAAATGCTGCAGAGCTGTATGCCTGGTTAGAGCAAGGTGCACATGTTTATGTTTGTGGCGACGGCGATAGAATGGCGAAAGATGTCAATGAAGCATTGATCGAAATTGTAGCAGATCAAGGTAAATTAGCGCGTAGCGAAGCAGAAGAGTATGTTGCTGAACTACGTCGAAATAAACGTTATCAGAGGGATGTTTACTGATGAGCGACAAAAAATTAGCGGTTAACGAACGCATCAAAACCGAAAGTAATCTTTTACGCGGCACCATTGCTGAAGGTCTGGCAGATCAAATCACTGGCGGACTGTCAGATGATGATATGCAGTTGACTAAATTCCATGGTTTCTATCAGCAAGATGATCGTGATATTCGTGCCGAGCGTCAGAAACAAAAATTAGAACCTCGCCATAGCTTTATGCTACGTGCTCGTGTTCCCGGTGGTATTTGTACACCACAGCAATGGTTAGAGATAGATCGCATTGCTAGTGACCTTACTATTTATGGCAGCATTCGTTTAACGACGCGCCAAACGTTTCAGTATCACGGTATTTTAAAGCCGCAAGTGAAGCCACTGATCCAAGCGTTAGGCTCGGTTAATCTCGATTCGATTGCGGCTTGTGGTGATGTCAATCGTAATGTGATGTGTACACCGAACCCAGTTGAATCGGCATTACATCAAGAAGCTTATGCTTGGGCAATTCGTTTAAGTGATGACTTATTACCTAACACCAATGCGTATGCTGAATTATGGTTAGACGGTGAGAAAGTAACGAGTAATGAAGTTGAGCCTATGTATGGTCCGACTTATTTACCGCGTAAGTTTAAGATTGCGGTGGCGATCCCACCACACAATGACGTTGATATTCATGCTAATGATTTAAACTTTGTCGCAATTGGTGATAACGGTAAATTAGCTGGTTTCAATGTCTTAGTTGGCGGCGGCATGGGCACGACTCATGGCGATGTGAACACTTTCCCACGTTTAGCGGATGACTTAGGTTTTGTTAAACCTGAAGATGCAGTTGAAGTGGCGAAAGCGGTGCTAACAGTACAACGTGATTGGGGTTGCAGAACGGATCGTAAACGTGCACGTTTGAAATATACACTTGAAGATAACGGTGTTGATAAATTCCGTGCAGAAGTTGAATTACGTTCAGGTATTAAATTTGCCGTACCAAAAGAAATTGTCTTTACTACCCGTGGCGATCGTTTCGGTTGGATCAAAGGCGTAGATAATAAATGGCATTTAACCCTGTTTATTGAAAATGGCCGTATTATTGATACCGATACCCACCCGATTAAAACCGGGTTAGTTGAGATTGCTAAGATCCACCAAGGTGATTTTAGAATGACAGCCAACCAAAACTTAATCATTGCCGGTGTCGCAGAGCAAGATAAAGAACAAATAGAGCGTCTTGCACGTCTATATGGTTTGTATTCTGATGAGATAAGTCAGCAACGCCTAAATTCGATGGCATGTGTTGCCTTACCGACATGTGCGTTAGCAATGGCAGAAGCTGAGCGTTATTTACCATCATTAGTAACCAAAGTGGAAGGTCTGTTAACAAAACACGGTATTCCAGATGAACACTTTGTCATGCGTATGACGGGTTGTCCAAACGGTTGTGGTCGTCCATTCCTAGCGGAAGTTGGCTTTGTTGGTAAAGGCCCTGGTAAATATAATATGTATTTGGGCGCGAAGAATAACGGCATGCGTTTAAACAAGATGTACCGTGAGAATATTGGTGAAGCTGAAATTTTATCGATTCTTGATACCCTGATAGCTGAATGGGCAACTAATGGCTTAGCTGATGAACGCTTTGGTGATTTTGTGGTGCGTAGTGAAGTGATTCAACCTGTGATTATTGCGTCGAGAGATTTCCATGGCTAAATTGAACCTAGATGAATTATTAACGTTAGATAAGGCTAGTCAGAAAGCGGCTTTAACGGTGGTTAATGCTCAGCTAGAGGGAATGACTGCACAGCAACGTGTCGATTGGGCTGTGACTGAATTAGGTGACAAGCTAGTATTGTCATCGAGTTTCGGTATCCAAGCGGCAGTCTGCTTACATTTGTTAACCCAGTTTAAAGCTGATATTCCGGTTATTTTAACCGATACCGGGCACTTGTTTCCCGAGACATATCAGTTTATTGATGAGTTAACGGATCAGCTAAACCTTAATTTACAGATATATACCGCGCCCCAGTCTGCAGCTTGGCAGGAGTCGCGTTATGGTAAATTATGGGAACAAGGTGTCGAGGGTATTACTCAATACAATGTGCTGAATAAAGTTGAACCGATGAAACGCGCGCTGAAAGAATTAGGTGCGCAAGTGTGGTTCTCTGGTTTACGTCGCAGTCAGTCATCAAGTCGTGAAGCATTACCGGTATTGTCTATTCAAAATAGCTGTTTTAAATTTTTGCCTATTATTGATTGGACCAACAAAGAAATTCATTACTATTTGCAAGATAACGGTTTAAGTTACCATCCGTTGTGGGAGCAAAATTATGTATCAGTCGGCGATGTGCATACATCTCGACCATTGGAAGCTGGCATGACGGAAGAAGAGACACGCTTCTTTGGTCTAAAGCGTGAATGTGGTTTACATGAAGAGATCGATGAAGTGGGTGGCAGTGGTATTTAATCGCTAAGCCATCTCCAGTTTATCTCGTTGAGTTATTTCTTGGTTAATAAAGCTTAGTGCTAATTCGTTGGTACTAAGCTTTTTGCCATTCAGGAATAGCGTTATCAATCGGCGCTGCTTCAGGTGTCGATTGTTTTTGTTCTTTTTCATCTTCTGCTGTTGATTTCTTGGCTTCATCTAATTCTTTTTGCAACTCTTCAACTTTCTGTTTGGTTTTATCCCAGCCGGATTCAGCACCTTTTTTTAAGGATTCTAACCACTCATCGCTGTTATCCGCACTCTCTTCTAATAGCTCATCCGTTTTGCCTTTCGCGGCTTCCATGGCTTTATTTGTTGCTTCTTTGGTTTTATCCCATGCTTCTCCCATTGCGTCTTTAGATGCATCCCACGCATCATCAGCGCTAGTTGCTTGTACCGTAAATGTCGACAAGCAACTGGCTAGGCTGATTATTAAAATGGACATTCTTTTCATCATCACTCGCTTATTGTTTAAATAGGATTGGCTATATATAACTAAATTGTAGCAAATATTACTGTCTTGCGTCATCCCTCAATGGGTATACGCCTGATGTTAGTCTTATTGAATTAATCATAACGGTTAGGAGTGAGTAGTAGGTTTATGCCTGCAGTGCTATGTATGGAGTAAAAGTGCGATTGCATCAATTTTGTATTTAGCGGTGATAACTAACAACAGGGTGATGAGGGCGAGTAGGGTACCGCATATCCCAGCAACTTTCCCCTGTAACCAAGTGAGCATACCTATGGCGATAATGAATAAAAACAAGGCCGCGCTAGCTGACGTGGTACCAATCGCACGTACTTGACTGATTTGTTCTAATACTGCTGCAGAGAAGGTCGTAATTGTCGCCACTTCAATACTTAAACGTACGTCTATATACAGCGCCACAACAAAGAGTAAAGAAGTCAGGGTAAACATCAGTAGGGTGATGCTGCTGTAAAGACTTTTGCGGTGGCTACGTAAGATTTGAGCGGCGATAGATAAAGAAAAACCAGCCATTAAACCACTGATAAAAGACACTTGATTGGTCTGCAGTTCGAGAATTTCATTCATAGGTGATCACCATTTATGGACGTTGTAGCATTATAATCCTGAGGTTATATTAGTATTTTAGCTGCAAAAAAGCCAAGTACGAGACTTGGCTTTGTGATAACGATTAAAGACTCACCGCAAGTGAGGCAATCGGTATAGCGTGTTTTCGCTTACTTAGCTGGAATTGCTTTTAGGATCGCCAGTAAGTATTTCCAGAACATGCCTACTGTTTCGATTTTCACTTTCTCGTCTGGAGAATGTGGGAAACAGATCGTTGGGCCAAATGATGCCATGTCCATTGTTGGGTATGAAGTCTTGAATAAACCACATTCTAGACCGGCATGAATAACCATGATTTTTGGTACAGAACCAAATTCTTTTTCATATACATCACGCATGATCTGCATCACTGGTGAACTTGTATCTGGTTTCCAGCCTGGGTAAGCACCGTCAAATTTCACTTCGGCACCCGCAAGTTCAAATACCGATGCGATCATTTCTTGTGCATCAAGACGACAAGAGTCAGCTAAAGAACGGATCAAACATTGGATATGCACTGTTTTACCGCGTGATTGAATTACACCAAGGTTAGATGATGTTTCAACGACACCTTCAATCTCATCACTCATGCGCAGTACACCATTGAATACACCGTTAAGTGCAGCAATAAGGCGAGTCTGGCAATCTTGAGTAATCACTGTCGGTTCATTTGGAACGGGGATTAGTGAGATTGAAAAATCAGGTTCTGTCGCTATAAGCTCTTTTTTAACTGCTTTAGCAAAGAATTCTAAACACGCTTTAAATTCTTCACGCTGTGTTGGCGCAACCGTAATAACGGCAAAAGCTTCACGTGGAATGGCGTTACGTAGTGAACCGCCGTTAATCTCAACCAGGCGAACACCCATATCACGACCAGCTTCTTTTAACAGACGAGCCAGTAATTTGTTAGCATTACCGCGACCAAGGTGAATATCAACACCTGAGTGACCGCCTCTTAGGCCAGAAATAGATATTTCAAATGTTTGGTGATCTGCTGGGGTGTCTTCACGTTCGATAGGGAAAGATACGGTGGTATCGATACCGCCAGCACAACCCATGTAAACTTCGCCTTCGTCTTCTGAATCTGTGTTTAGTAGGATCTCACCTTCTAACCAACCCGCTTCAAGACCAAAGGCGCCAGTCATGCCAGCTTCTTCATCGATAGTCACGAGTACTTCAAGTGGACCATGTTCAATGTTGTCTGAGAAGATAACCGCAAGGCTTGCCGCTAGACCGATACCGTTATCAGCACCTAATGTGGTACCGCGGGCAGTAACCCATTCGCCGTCAACATAAGCATCGATCGGGTCTGTCACAAAGTTATGCTCAGTGTCAGAATTTTTCTGTGGAACCATGTCCATGTGCGCTTGTAAAACCACACCTTTGCGATCTTCCATACCCGCAGTGGCCGCTTTACGTAAGATAAGGTTACCAACTTTATCTTCTTTGCATTCGATATTATGATCTTTCGCTAATTGTTGGATCCACGCAGAGACTTTCTCTTCATGCTTTGAAGGACGTGGGTTTGCACACATTTGCTCAAAAATATTCCAGACAACTTGCGGTTCTAAATTACTTAAATTTGCCACTTGGGTAGCTCCTTAATTGGAATTAATCATTATATTTAGCATGATACAAAGGATGTTCCAGTTTATTACGATAGTAAAGAGGAATATTCCAAATGTACTGTGTTAATCTATAGTTCTGCGATACCGTAAACAAGTTGTCGCTTTATCCTGCTCCATAAGGGGTAAATGCTAGCGAATAACTTGTCCTGATGGTCAAGTACTGGTATCTTTATGGGTTACAAATTGAGTGTGCAAATTTGAATTTTTTGTGCATAAACCCGTCGTTGATGATTTTATATAGCTACACATTAGTTCGTTCGCTAAGTGTATATAGAGGTTGGTTAAATGAGTGATAAATTTATAGTATCTTGGGATGATTTACAGCGTGATACGCGTAAACTAGCTCGTAAACTGCTGCCAGCAACACAGTGGAAAGGTATTATTGCGGTTAGCCGTGGTGGTTTAGTACCTGCCGCTATTCTTGCGCGTGAATTAGAATTACGTCATGTTGATACAGTATGTATCTCAAGCTACGACCACGATCATCAGCGTGATATGACAGTATTAAAATCAGCACCGGGCGACGGCGAAGGTTTTATTATTATTGATGACTTAGTAGATAGCGGTGAAACGGCGAAGACAATTCGTAGCATGTATCCTAAAGCTAAATTTGTTACTGTTTATGCTAAGCCACTTGGTGAGCATTTAGTTGACGACTTTGTTACTCGAATTAGCCAAGACACTTGGATCGAGTTACCTTGGGATATGGCTATTGAGTTCGTAGAGCCAATCTGTAAACAAGGTTAATTAAATTATAGAGAATATACGTCAGTCTGTATTCTCGTTATTAAACAGTGTCGTAAATTACGACACTGTCATTTTTCAGTATTATATTCCGATAGACGGAGGTTATTTAGTCGTATAATTTGCCCATCCATTATTGTCAACTATACTTAGTAGTTATCCCCCGACATTTATAGTGAATTATTTATAACGCTTAACTCATCACGCCTCGCTCATCACGAACAACAAATGAGAGATAATCATTATGGCAATACCGACTGATCCCGATTTGATTTATTTTCGTAAACGTATTCGTATTTTGAATGCGCTTGGCCCTTATTTAAGAGAGAATAATTGCCAACCCACCTATTTTTATTTCGATTGTTTTAGTGTCTGTATTGATGCCAATGCAGAGCCTGAAGAACGCCAATTTTATGGTTGGTGGCTAGAGATGGAATTAGTGGGCAATACGTTTGAATATCACTATCAGTTTGGCACATATAATAAAGCTGGTGAGTGGATGGTAACGCCAATACCGAAAACGTTTCAGCAGGATGTCACACAATCGCTTAATGCATTTTATGAGAAGTTATTTGTTTGTTTGACCGAGCAATTGCACTGTAACCTTAAACCTTCCGCTATCTTGGCTAAAACGCTGATCTTGTCTGCTGCATAGCATCCTAATCATGTCGTTATTTTCATCAATTCGATTCGATCCTGTGGTTTGTTAATCAATGCCGCGTCAGATCTGATAAAAGTACAGTGTTTCGCTGTACTTTCCCCACCTATCAAGCTTTCCGCTATTGTATAAAAGTGTTTCTCAGGTCAAAATACTGATTAAGTTAGTAACGAGAATGAGTTAAATGGCTAAGAAAACCATCGTGGTGAAGTTAGGAACCAGTGTATTAACCAGTGGCACGGCTAAAATAGATCGTGCGCATATGGTTGAATTGGTTCGTCAGTGTGCACAGTTGTACAAACAAGGGCATGACATTATTGTTGTAACATCTGGCGCGATTGCTGCTGGACGTGAGCATTTAGGCGCCCCTGAATTAGCCCCCACCATGGCAAATAAGCAGATGTTGGCCGCTGTAGGTCAAAGTCAGCTTATTTTTATTTGGCAAAGCTTGTTTAATATCTATGGCTTGAATGTCGGTCAGATGTTGTTAACACGTGCAGATCTCGACGATCGTGAACGATTTTTAAATGCGCGCGATACCATGCGGGCATTGTTAGATAACCGCATTGTGCCGATTATTAATGAAAATGATGCGGTAGCAACCGCTGAAATTAAAGTCGGTGACAATGATAATTTATCAGCCCTGGCAGCAATTTTAGCTAATGCAGATACGCTTATGCTACTCACGGATCAAGAGGGTCTGTTTACCGCTGATCCTCGCAGTAATCCGGACGCAAAATTAATTGAAGTTGTTGATGTGATTGATGATGAATTACGTCAATTAGCCGGTGGCACTGTTGGTGGTTTAGGCACTGGCGGTATGGCAACAAAATTACAAGCGGCTGAAATAGCATGTCGTTCAGGCATTGATGTTGTTATTGCGGCGGGTATTGCTGAAGATGTGGTATTGCGTGTTGCCGAAGGTAAACGTGTGGGTACCTTATTCCCTTCACATATAACCCCATTAGAAAGTCGTAAGCAGTGGATCCTTGCTGGCCCACCGCCATCGGGTGTTATTGTCATTGATGACGGTGCTGTTAATGCGGTACGTCAAAAAGGCAGCAGTTTATTACCGAAAGGCATCTCTGAGGTGTTAGCTACTTTTAAACGTGGTGATATCGTGCAGTTACAAACATTACAAGGCAAACTCCTGGGGCGTGGTATTTGTCGCTATACCAGCGATGAGCTAAGAACGATTGCGGGTTGTCATTCGTGTGATATCGAAAGCAAGTTGGGTTATGGCTACGGTGCTGTTGCCATACATCGTGATGATTTAGTTTTATTTTAAGGAAGATACCGTGTTACAAGAATTAGGAAAGAAAGCCAAAATTGCGAGTTATGAATTAGCAACGCTAACAACCGCACAAAAAAATAATGCATTAGAATGTATTGCTTGTGAGCTTGAGAATCGCCAAGCAGACATTTTAGTCGCTAATGCTAAAGATATCGATGCTGGCAAACAAAACGGTTTAACCGCTGCGTTACTTGATCGTCTATTATTAACAGAAGCAAGACTTGCGGCAATTATCGCTGACGTACGCAGCGTTATCGCCTTACCTGATCCAGTAGGCGCAGAGTCTGAAGGTAAGGTATTGGAAAATGGTTTACGTTTATCCAAGCGTCGAATTCCGTTAGGCGTGATGGGCGTGATTTATGAAGCCCGCCCCAATGTAACGATTGATATTGCGGCATTAAGTTTAAAAACCGGTAACGCTGCTATTTTACGTGGTGGTAAAGAAACGGTGCATTCAAATGTCGTGTTAGTGAATGTTATTCAAGCGGCATTAGAAAAGGCGCAATTACCAAAAGATGCAATTCAGGTGATTGCGGATCCAAATCGTGAACTGGTGACGGCACTATTGAAAATGGATAAGTATGTCGACATGATCATCCCACGTGGTGGTCCTGGTTTGCATCGCTTATGCCAAGAGCAAAGCACTATCCCGGTGATCACTGGCGGTATGGGTATTTGCCATGCATTTGTTGATGCGTCTGCTAATGTTGAAGATGCATTAGCGATCATTGAAAATGCCAAGGTACAACGCCCTTCAGCTTGTAATGCATTGGATACAGTACTGGTACATAAAGACATTGCTGTCAGCTTCTTACCATTGTTAGCAGTACGCTTAGCAAAAAATGCAGTTGAATTACGTGCTGAGCCAAAAGCCCATATTGCATTATCAAACGTTAATGCCAAGAACTTGCATGTTGCGACAGCAGATTGTTTTGATCAAGAATGGCTAGCGTTAGTATTAGGTGTAAAGGTTGTTGACGATGTTGAGGACGCGATTGTTCATATCCGAGAGCATTCCACAGAGCACTCTGATGCGATTTTAACGGATAACCTAACCAATGCGACGCGTTTCTTGAATGCGGTTAACTCAGCGGCTGTTTACGTCAATGCAAGTACACGCTTTACCGATGGTAGCCAGTTTGGTTTAGGCGCTGAAGTAGCGGTATCAACACAAAAATTACATGCTCGTGGTCCGATGGGACTCGAAGAGTTAACCACCTATAAGTGGATTGCAATCGGTGATGGTTTAATTCGCCCATAAGTTTTGCAGTGCTAATTTGATTAGCCGTGTTAATTGATTAAATGCTAAGGCAGTCCCGTTATATGTGACTGCCTTTTTTATATTCGCTTAAGTAAAATGTGGGAGAATTTATGACTCAACAAAATGGAAATAAAGCGGCTACAAAGTTTAATACATCAGCGGTATTGGCGGCAGCCTTGATTGCCGCTAGCTTAAGTTATTTTTCCTATGCGGTGCTGAATTTAACCAAAGAAGTGACCGAAGTACGTAAGGCATTCCCGGATATATTAAAGCAAATTGATGATCTTTCGGTACAAATACCGGCGATAGTCGCACAAATAGACACGATTAATACACAAAACATCCCCAATATACTCGCTGAAGTCGAAGCTGTGCGTGATAGTGTGCCTGCCATTTTAGCTGAAACTGAAGCCATCCGTGTGGCGATACCAGCTATTTTACAAGAGGTTGAAGCTGTTCGCCTTGCCGTTCCGCCAATTTTGTCTGAAGTCGCCGCAGTACGCGCGGAATTACCTGCAATATTAAAGCAAGTTGATGCGGTTAATAAGCAAGTTCCGAGTATCTTGAGCCGTGTGGATGCGGTCAATAAGCGCGTAGATGATATTAACCTATTGATCCCACCTATTTTGACTCAGGTAGAGAAAATACGTGTGGATATACCGCCGACATTAACCCGCGTTGAAGCCTTGGTAGACGCCAGTGATCAGATTGGTGAAAATGCGTCGAAGGGCGCAACAAAAGGGGCTATTAGAGGTGTTTTAGAGTTACCGGTAGATGCGACGAAACGTTTATTTACGGCACCGGGTTCTTATTTTGAACAAGAGGCAACCAAGTCATCTGAATAAATTAAAGCTAACAGCGGATTAGAGTAATCATGTTAGCTTTAATTCGATTTAATGCAGGTTAATTCTTAATTCTTAATTCTTAATAAATAAGTAAAGAATTAAGAAACTGCTTTACCTTGTGCTTGCAAGTCAGCATGGTAAGACGAACGTACGAATGGACCGCAAGCTGCATGCTCAAAGCCAACTTCTTTTGCAAGTACGCCTAGCGCATCAAAGTCGTCTGGATGAACGTAACGCTTTACTGGTAAGTGATGACGGCTAGGTTGTAAATATTGGCCTAGTGTCAGCATCGTTACATCGTTTGCGGCAAGATCTTTAATTACTTCTGCAATCTCTTCGTTGGTTTCACCCAAGCCCATCATTAGACCTGACTTAGTTGGAACCGTTGGGTGCATTTCTTTAAAGCGTTTTAATAAACGTAAAGACCACTGGTAATCAGAACCTGGACGCGCCATTTTGTAATGCTGTGGTGCAGTTTCTAGGTTATGGTTAAATACATCTGGTGGTGTATCTTTAAAGATTTCTAATGCTTTATCCATACGACCTTTGAAATCTGGTACCAAAATTTCGATTTTGATTTCAGGGTTCAATAAACGAATTTCACGGATACAATCAGCAAAATGTTGGGCGCCACCATCACGTAAATCATCACGATCTACAGAGGTGATAACCACATATTTAAGCTTCATTTTAGCAATTGTTTGTGCCAGCTTAAGCGGTTCTTCTTGCACGAGTGGTAATGGCTTTCCATGGGCAACATCGCAGAATGGGCAACGACGTGTACAAATTGCACCCATGATCATAAAGGTTGCAGTACCGTGGTTAAAGCACTCAGAAAGATTTGGACATGATGCTTCTTCACAAACTGAATGTAGGTTGTTTTCACGCATCACGTTCTTAATTTCTTGGATGCGAGCAGAGCTTTTCGGTAGACGGATTTTCATCCACGATGGCTTACGCAGAATTTCATCAGTATCAGAAGCAATAATTTTCACTGGAATTTTAGCCATTTTATCTGCGTCGCGAAGTTTAACGCCAGGCTCTAATCGAACGGTTTTACTCATGCTCTGTTAATCCATCTTTGAAAGTTAATTGGGTGTAGTCTAGCAGGGAACATAGGTGTTCGACTAGCTTAGGTTGTATTTCTTCTAAGCTGGTAGCACCACCAAGATCACTTGTTTGGGTCATTTCCATACCCGCGTAACCACAAGGGTTAATACGCAAAAAAGGTGATAAGTCCATGTTTACATTCAATGCTAGACCATGAAATGAACGGCCTTTTCTGATCCTTAAACCGAGTGAAGCAACTTTTTTGTCAGCCACATAAACACCTGGTGCATCTGCGCGAGGGTAGGCTTCAATACCTGATTCTGCCAGAGTGGCAACAATACCGTTCTCGATATGCGTAACAAGAGCACGAACGCCAAGCTTACGACGCTTAATATCGAGTAAGAAGTACACCACTTGCTGACCAGGACCGTGATAAGTAACTTGACCACCACGATCGGCTTGCACGACTGGAATGTCGCCAGTGGCGAGGATATGTTCAGCTTTACCAGCCTGACCTTGGGTAAACACCGGGTCGTGCTCAACAAACCAAAGTTCATCTTCAGTACTGTCGTCTCTGTTCTCAGTAAACGCCTTCATCGCGTCAAATACAGTGCTGTAAGGTTGGCGATTAAGTTGACGAATTATAATGCTATGTTCTGACAAAATATGCTCTTCCATATGATTAACACCAACGCAAAAAATCTAATTAGTAACACTAATTAGATTTTTATTTTGACATTATTTATTATAAAACGCGGACCACACCTGGGATCGCACCAAAAGCGATATATAAGCTTTCTACTTGCTTGTTATCTTGTACTTTAACTTTGATAGTGACTGAGTTATAAGTACCTTTGCTGCTCATTCTAGAGCTAGGAGCATAGTTACCTACGACATGTTTTTGTGCCACAGCAACAATATTATCTTCGAGTTTAGGATCGCTATTACCGATAACTTTAAAGTTAAATAGACAAGGGAAATCAAGTAGTTCGTCGAATTTTGTATTTAAAGACATTAGTTTTCTCGTACCTTAAAAATAATGGCAAAGGAGGCAATTGCCTCCTTTGTATTGGTCATTATAATCGGGTAACGGTGTCAGGGAAAGGATTAACCAAACCAACCAGTAAATAATAATTTGAAATAATCAATTAATCGGCTAAACCAGCTACCCAATTCAACGTCTTCAAGCGCGATTAAATCAGCCTGAGCAATCTCTTCATCGTTAAGGTTATAGAATACTTTACCGACGATATCGCCTTTCGCAATCGGTGCGCTTAGCTCTTTTTGAATTTCAAAGTTAGCGGTTAGATTTTTTGCTTGGCCACGGGGTACTGTCAGCGTTAATTTATTTGCTAGACCTAGTTCAACTTGTTCTTGCTCACCCATCCAAACACGTTCTGCAACGATACTTGAGTTTGCTTCATGTAATGTTACTGTTTCGTAGAAACGGAAACCAAAGTTTAATAGTTTTTTACTTTCAGCTTTACGCGCATCACCGCTTTTAGTACCCAGTACCACTGCAACTAGACGCATGTTATCTTTGGTCGCTGAAGATACTAAGTTAAAACCAGCACCTGAGGTATGACCGGTTTTAATACCGTCTACGTTCATGCTTTTATCCCATAACAAGCCATTACGGTTGTATTGGGTGATGCCGTTGTAGGTAAATTTCTTTTGCGAATAAATGCGGTATTCTTCAGGTACATCACGGATTAGTGCAGCCCCTAATGTCGCCATATCACGCGCTGTGGTGTATTGTTCTTTGCTATCTAAACCGTGGCTATTAGCAAAGTGAGTTGCATCCATACCGAGCTGTTTGCTCCATGAATTCATTAACTGGGCAAATGCGCTTTCAGTGCCTGCGATGTGTTCAGCCATTGCTACGCAAGCATCATTACCAGATTGCACGATAATGCCTTGGTTCAATTTTTCTACCGTGATAGTTTTACCAACTTCGATAAACATTTTTGATGAGTCAGGGAAATTTTTAGCCCAGGCATTTTTACTGATGGTTACTTGATCATCTAAGTTGATATTACCGGCTTTGATTTCTTGACCAATCACATAACTGGTCATCATTTTAGTCAGGCTGGCAGGTTTTAATGATTCGTCAGCATTTTTTTGTGCGATAACTTTACCGGAATCAAAATCAACTAATATGAATGCCTTAGCTGCAACGACTGGGGTATCAGGAATAACGCTGGGTGCTGCACTTAATGAGAAACTCGCCATTGCTAGGCTCGTTAGGATAAGTTTTTTTAATTGATTGGCCACGTTTCACTTCGCTATAATTAAATTTGTGATTAAGTTTCTGATAACTTAAGTAAATAAACTTGATTAAATGGTTTTTAATTAAGTTTATTCGATAATGGCAGCTAGTTTATCAAACTAGCTGAATGATGTATTACTATTTAAAGTTTATTTATTAGATACCGTTTTACTGGAAAGTTCCTTCAAAATATAAGCATTTGTATATTCTTGCTTAACTTTAGCTAATAAACCCTGTGCTTGCTCTGACTCTGAGAGCGGCCCAAGTTGTACTCGATGAAACTTGCCACTGATGACTAAGCGATTTTCAGTACTGTATTTAGTCCCTAAACTGTCGGCAATTTTTTGTGCTTTCGCTTTATTACTTGAGGCTAACACTTGAATGAACCACTGCGGTTTCGGGGTAAATAAACTGCTGTTATCGGCAGTCGGAATGATTAATTCAACACGTACATTAGCTGTACCAGATTGCAGCATATCTAATTTATACGCCGCCGCATACGATAGATCAATAATACGTTCTGAATGAAAAGGTCCACGATCATTAACACGCACTACTACCGTCTTATCATTACCTAGGTTGGTTACTTTTACAAAGCTTGGTAGTGGTAAATTCTTGTGCGCAGCAGACATAGAAAACATGTCATAGACTTCACCGTTGGAAGTATCATGACCATGAAACTTATTGCCATACCAAGATGCTTTACCTTCTTGGGTTAAGGTTTTTATGTCTCGCCATACTTTATAGTCAATGCCACGCACTTGATAGTCGCGATTGGCATAACGACTATAGGTTTGCGGCGTCGGTACTGCATCTGCAATATCATCCAGTTGAGGAATATTCTCTGGCGCGTGATCATCACTATACTGATAACGCGAAGAAGAACATGCGGCCAATAGACCGCAGATACAAAGTAGGGTTAAGCGTTGTTTATTGCGCATTTTTAGCTTGTTTAATTTTTTCACTTAATTGAAATACAGCCATTGCGTATAATGGACTGTGGTTGTAACGGGTAATACTGTAGAAGTTATCTAGATAAACCCAGTATTCATCGCTATCAAGCTGCTGTAATTTAAGTAGCTTAACAGGGCTTGAGTCTTCGATAGTAATGGCTGGTACGCGATCATCAGATTCTTTCAATACCACACCCGCAGCTGTTAGGTCTGCCCATGTGTGTTTGATGCGTAATGATGAACTCAGTAATTCCGCTACTTTTTCACTGTCGGCTTTGACTGGATAAGCAACAGAACCATCAGTTTGCCAGTTATGCTTGTTAAAGTAGTTAGCAATACTACCAATCGCATCCACAGGATCGTTGATCATGTCCACTTTACCGTCACCAGAAAAATCCACGCCGTAGTGGCTGTAACTTGATGAGATAAATTGACCTAACCCCATAGCACCCGCATATGAACCTTGCGTTTCAGTTAGCTTCCAACCTTGTTGTTCGCTTAACTTGATGTATTGAGCGAACTCTTGACGGAAAAACTTACCACGTGATGGATAATTAAAGCCCAGAGTATAGAGCGAATCTAATACTGAAAGATTGCCTTTGTATTTACCGTAGAAGGTTTCAACGCCCATGATCGCGACGATCACTTGTGCTGGTACACCATATTCTTTTTCAGCCCTAGCAAAAACGTCTTCGTACTGGTTCCAGTACTCAACACCTTTGTTAATACGGCTTTCGGTAATAAAGATGGGCGCGTATTTATACCAAGGCTTTTTTTCCCAAGGTGTTTTGATCTTGGTTAATACATTTTCATCAAAATTAGCTTGCCCAATGGCGTCTGTCAGAACCTGTTCTGATATGTCATATTTACTACTTAATTCTTCGACCCAAGTCTTGTGCTCACTGGTTAACTCAGCACTATTAGCTTGAAACGCTGCTAAACCTAGCAGAAATAATACTTTTTTACCTAACATCTGAATTCCTCAACTTAAGCGACGGTGTGTTCTTACAGACATTAGAATGCCAAATCCGGCCATCAATGTCACCATCGAAGTGCCGCCATAACTAATTAAAGGCAGTGGTACGCCCACTACCGGTAATAATCCACTGACCATGCCTATATTTACGAACAAATAAATAAAGAATGTCAGGATGATACTGCCAGCAATAAGGCGCTCAAATATACGTTGGCCCTGCAATGCGATAATTAAACCGCGGCAGATCACAAATAAATACAGTGATAGTAATAAAATAACACCGAATAACCCGAATTCTTCACTAAATACCGCAAAAATAAAATCGGTATGGCGTTCGGGTAAAAAATCCAGCTGTGATTGGGTACCCGATAACCAACCTTTACCCCAGAAACCGCCAGAACCAATGGCAATTTTAGATTGAATAATATGATAACCAGAGCCAAGCGGATCTGTTTCTGGGTTTAGGAAGGTTAATACCCGTTGTTTTTGATAGGGGTGCATTAAAAAGAACCACAACACAGGTGCAAACCCAGACACGATCCCAAGTGCAATCATTACTAAGCGCCATGACATACCGGCCAAGAAGATCACAAATATCCCCGATGTAGCAACCAATAGCGACGTACCAAGATCAGGTTGCTTGGCAATTAGCAAGGTCGGGATGAGCACCATAATTACAGCGGTAATGATGGTTCTAAAACTCGGCGGTATTTGCTGGTTGCTCATGTAGCGGGCAACGGCTAATGGCATCACCACTTTCATTATTTCAGACGGCTGGAATTTTGTAAAACCAAGATCAATCCAACGCTGTGCGCCTTTACCTACATGGCCAAACAGTAATACCGCGATTAATAACAGGGTACCAATGATAAATATCGGGAATGCCCAGCGTCGATAGGTCGATGGTGATATTTGTGCTAAGGCAAACATAACCGCCAAGGCAAGGATCATTCGAATCACTTGTCTTTCCATTAATGCCATGTCAGCGCCGCCTGCGCTGTAAAGCACGACAAGGCTGACACCCATGAGGCTTAGTAGGCCAAATAATAACGGGAAATCGATATGTAATTTATACCAAATACTTTGATTATGGCGACGATCTGGCATTAATTTTCCTTTTTATTATCAAAGTAGACATCAAATAAACGACGTGCTGATGGCGCAGCTTGCGAGCTACCACCCCCGGCATTTTCGAGAATAATCGTGGCTGAAATTTCAGGTTCTTCAAACGGAGCATAAGCGACAAACATGGCATTATCACGTAATCGTTCGCGGATCTTGCTGGCATCGTATTTCTCTTCACCAAGTTGGTATAACTGTGCCGTACCTGATTTACCGGCTGCGCTATATTTGGCTTTGGCAAAGGCGCGACGTGCGGTACCGTTACTCTTCGTCACCACACCGTGCATACCATCTTTGGCTACTTGCCAGTGGCTTGGATCTTTTAATTTTAGTGGCGGTAACTCGACCACAGGTTTAAACACATCGCCATTGGTGTATTTTATATCTCTGATCAGTTGCGGCACGGGACGTAAACCTTTACTGGCGACAATACCGGTTGCTTTGGCCAGTTGGATTGGAGTCGAAGACCAGTAACCTTGGCCAATACCCACGGAAATCGTGTCACCTTGATACCAAGGTTCATTGTAACGTGCTCGTTTCCATTCTCGTGAGGGCAAAATTGCATTGGTTTCTTCTCTGACGTCAATGCCGGTGTAGTCTCCAAAGCCAAACTCGCTCATGAAGCTATTAATTTTATCAATACCGACATTATAAGCGAGGTTATAAAAGAAGGTGTCCGAGGATTGCTCGATAGCGGTATAGACATTAATTTTACCGTGTCCCCAACGCTTCCAGTCACGGAAACGACGTTTGGTATTTGGGATCTGAAACCAACCACGGTCATTGATAATAGTGCTCGGCGTGATAGCGCCATCTTCTAAACCTAAGATGGCCAGTTGTGGTTTAACGGTTGATGCCGGCGGATAACGACCTTGTGTGGCACGGTTAATCAACGGGCGATCTTTTGACTGTAATAGGCGGTTGTAGTTTTTACTGCTAATACCATGCACGAATAAGTTTGGATCGTAACTCGGGCTTGAGATCATCGCTAATACTTCACCGGTTTTTGGTGCTAGTAAGATGATGGCGCCACGACGACCAGCTAATTCTTGTTGCGCTTTAAGCTGCAAACGAATATCGATATTTAAATACAGGTCATTACCAGGTACGGGCTGGGTTATTTTCAGTGTGCGTACGATCTTACCGCGATTGTTGACTTCGACTTCTTTAAAGCCTGGCTCACCATGGAGGGTTTTTTCGTAATAACGCTCGATACCTTGTTTGCCAATATCATGGGTAGCGGCATAGATAGCGCGTGAACCACTTTTCTCTAAGCGTTTAAGGTCATTACTGTTAATTCTAGCAACGTAACCGAGTGCATGGGTAAGCGCATCGCCAAACGGATAATAACGTTTTAATCGTGCTGTGACCGAAATACCTGGGTAGTTATGGCGTTGCACTGAAAATAGGGCCACTTGAGATTCAGATAAATTGGTTAATATAGGCACTTGTTTAAAACGACGTTGGCGTTTTAAACGGATATGGAAATCATCAATATTATCTGCAGTGAGATTTAATAGCGTGGTTAATTGTGCAATTGTGGCATCAATATCGGTAATTTTTTCTGGTACCATATCTAGGCTGTAAACGGGTTTGTTTTCAGCTAAGAGGATGCCATTACGGTCATAGATAAGTCCACGATTGGGCGCGATAGGCACTAGCTTTACGCGGTTTTCGTTCGAGCGGGTTTTATAAGCTTGATATGAATCGACTTGTAAGTAATAAAGATTACTTAATAGCAAGCCAAGTACGCAGAAAACAAAAATAAATGAGACCATGATGCGACGGCTAAATAATGCTGTTTCCGCAGAATGGTCTCGTAAGGTTATACGCTTCCTTGCCACCAATATTACTCTCTATGATAAGGATGGTTTGTTGTAACACTCCAAGCGCGATATAACGCTTCGGCAACCACTACACGTACCATCGGATGTGGCAAGGTGAGTGGTGACAACGACCAGCGCTGTTCCGATGCTGCGATGCATTCTGGGGCAAGTCCTTCTGGGCCGCCTATTAATAGGCTAACGTCTCGACCATCATGCTTCCACTTATCTAGTTCAACGGCTAGTTGTTCAGTAGTCCAAGGTTTGCCGGTAACTTCCAGAGTGACGATGCGATTACCTTTCGGAATAGCTTGCATCGTTTTAATGCCTTCTTGTTCTAAAATCCGTTTGATGTCGGCGTTTTTACCACGCTTACCCGCACTGATTTCAAGTAATTCAAAAGGCATATCTTTAGGGAAGCGACGTGCATATTCTTTATACCCGATTTCTACCCATGCTGGCATCTTACTGCCAACTGCAACTAGCTGAATCTTCATTTGACTATGCCCCTACAGACTGCCAAAGTTGTTCTAGTTGGTAAAGATCACGCGTTTGTTGTTGCATGATGTGTACAACTACATCACCCATATCAACTAAAACCCATTCACTATCTTCCATACCTTCAATGCCCATCACGTATACTTCGTGACTTTTAGCTTCAAGGTAAAGGTGATTAGAAATCGATTTTACGTGAGTTTTTGATGTACCTGTACATACGATCATTACATCTGTTACAGGTGATCTACCTTTAACATCAACAACTTGGATGTCGCGGGCTTTCATGTCTTCAATTTTGTCTAGTACAAATGCTTGCAGTTCAGAAGTTTGCAAGGGTCCTCCAGAGGAACTTTATCGAGTTAACCGCGAATTATAACAGTGAATAATGTCTAAATATATACCTAGCTTGTACTTGAGCTAGTATCTGCTGTCGTTTTCGCATACAAATTGTTTTTATGTATATAAGACAACACATTATCGGGTAATAGATATTGAGGGTTTTGTTGGTTTTCAATTAACTGACGGATCCGTGTCGCCGATATTTCTAACTGTGTGCTGGGCCAGAGTAAAATACGCCCTTGCTTTTGTTGCTGTAGGACTTCGACATCGGTTGTTTGTACTTGTTCAAATAATTTTTGCACTTCAGGTGCTAATGTTAATGCATAGTTAGGACGATAGCTCACCACTAGATGACAGTAGTCGAGTAATTCTTGCCAGCGATACCAAGTGTGCAGACTATTGAGTGAATCAAGGCCAATTAAAAAGCACACCGGGGTGGTTGGGTTTTCAGCGGCAAGCTCAATTAAAGTATCAATGCTATAAGAAGGTGTTGTACGGTTTAATTCACGGGTATCAACAGTTAACTCTGCACAGTTTTCTACCGCTAATGACGTCATAGCCAAGCGATGTTCTGCATTTGAACCTGGCGCCGCACGATGCGGGGGGATGTGATTGGGCATCAATCTGACTTCAGCTAAATTAAGCTGTTGTAACAGATCCAAGCAAGGACGAAGATGACCATAATGGATCGGGTCAAATGTACCGCCTAAAATACCAATAGCGCGAGTCGGGGTAAAATCAGTCATAAGTAGCCGTTCGTTATGAATAAAGACACCAAATTATCTTGATCGGATAAAGTGATGTCCATAGGGTAAAGTTATTTAATTTCAGCATGATGAAAGTTAGGTAGTAAAGTCGAGTCGGTAAAGCTAATACTCAACATTTGTAATGATAACCAGGGATCAATACTGCTGCTGGTTTTGATCGCACTATCAACACTGGAGCACAGTATTAACATTTGCTCAATTTTGCTTAATGATAAGCGACTTAAGCAGGCATTAATAATTTGTTGGCGACCTGCCCATAAACGCTGTTTTTTCATTTCATCAATCACAGATAGCCCTTGCTGTTGCATCAAGCTGTAATGATAAAGCTGATTGATTTCTTTGTTTAGTGCCCAGTTAATGACAATCGGGTCGACACCTTCGGCCTGTAATTGTTGTAGGATCCGCTGCCCGCGATTTACTTTACCGGCAAGCAACGCATCAACCAGTTGAAAACTACTGAAGTGTGAATGTTGGGTAATTGCTGCCTGCAGTTGTGCCAAGGTGAGAGTCTGGCCTGGGTGGAGCAGGGATAATTTATCAATCTCTTGCTTGGCAGCTAATAAATTACCTTCAAAGCTACGGCAAAGCAGGGTTATCACATCTGCTTGGGCATCAAGGTTGGCGCGTTTAAGGCGATGGCGCATCCAGTTAGCAAAAAAACGCCCTTCGGGATGACCTACTGGAATGAACAGCGCATTTTTGAAGTACTGCAGGAACCATTTAGCGCTTTGCTGAGCTTTAGTCAGATATGGACCACTGATAATAATAATGAGATCAGGGTTAAGTAGCTTAAACAAATCATTCAGTTGGCTAATATCTTCTTTCGTTGGTCTTTTTTCAAAGATCAGTTCAACGGTTTGACGACTGGAAAATAGCGACATGGATTGGCAGGCATTAAACACCGCTGGCCAGTCCATGATTGGTTCAGCATGAAACTTATGATGTTCGTCAAAGCCGACTTTCTGCGCGGCGGCTTTAATCTGCTCAATCGCTTCCATCTTTAATAACGGTTCTTCACCGAATATTAAATAGCAGGGTTTGATTTCAGTTTTTAAGTACTGATCGAGTTGCTCTGGATAAACGCGCATTAGTTAGCTTCAAATGTGATATCTGATTCAGCATTCAGTTCGGTATTAAGCTCTGTATTGAGTTCGCTATTCTGCGCCGATTCTTCATCGCTATTGCCAGTTGTCTGTGGGTCAATAACAACTTGGCTTAGTGTGCGGACAACCTGTTGTGCTGCCGCTTCGCGTAATTCTCGAATTAATAATTCCGATTCACGTGAACGTGCTAATGCTTCTTGCGAGTTGTTTAATTGATCACGTTGCAGGGCGATAGTGAAATACTGAGGATCTTGATTAGGCAAGCGAACTTCCATTTCTAAGACGTAGCTAAGTTCATATTCCGCAGCTGTTGCATCTGAATACAGTGATACAGTTCGTGAACCAGTACTTTCTGACATAATTCTAAGTACAGGGGTTTGCGAGTTTAATAACGCTGGATCCATTGCGGTTATTTTAGTTTGGGTCGAATCTTCACCCATATCATCTGACGCGTTATCGCTTTCTGTTGTTAACGATTCCATGCTCGTAACAGTTGGTTTGACGAGATTGATTTGGTTGTAGCGTAATTCTCTTTTGATTAGGCGGGTTAGATCAGAGTACTTACTCGATACTAAGGTTAAATTACGTAATTCATTGGGAATACCACTGCCATTTTTTAAATGGAAGCCGCAGCCGCTAAGCACTGCTGTTACCAAGAAGATGCAAGTTAGTCGAATAAAACGTGGTGTCAGTGCCGATGCGTTCATAATGCCTACAAAATAGATAAGTTAATTGCCGCTAATTTTACACGTAATCGAAAAACAAAAAAGCCCTAGACTCTACTATAAAAATAAAAGCAGAATGCAGGGCCTATTATTTGCGTACTATTTACAGCTAAGTGGTTATAAATCGACTAATAACAGCGTTAATTGATCATCTAATTACGCTGTTATTAGTGCTGATAAATAGTCTTAGTTAGCAACAATATTCAGTAGTTTACCTGGTACGAAAATGACTTTACGTACTGTTTTACCGTCAGTGAACTTAGTCACGTTTTCATCTGCATTTGCTAATGCTTCAACAGATTCTCGTGTTGCGTCAGCTGGTACTGTTAATTTAGCTCGCAGTTTACCGTTCACTTGTACGATGATTAGTTTTTCAGATTCAACCATTGCAGCTTTATCAGCTACAGGCCAAAGTGCTTCATCTATGTTACCTTCTTGACCTAATTTGCCCCACAGTTCAAAACAGATGTGTGGAGTGATAGGTGCAAGTAGACGCACAACCGCCACTAATGCTTCTTGCAGTAGGGCGCGATCTTGCTCTGACTCTTGTGGCGCTTTAGCTAGCTTGTTCATTAGTTCCATAACAGATGCAATCGCCGTGTTGAACGTTTGACGACGTTCGATATCATCAGATACCTTAGCAATTGTTTTATGGATCTCACGACGTAGTTCTTTTTGCTTGCCGTTAAGTGCTGCAACATCTAACGCTACAACGTCACCTTTACTGATGTGGTTGTAAGCTAATGTCCAGATACGACGTAAGAAACGGTGTGCGCCTTCTACTGCCGAGTCTTGCCATTCTAGTGTTTGGTCAGCGGGTGCTGCGAACATCATGAATAGACGTACTGTATCAGCACCAAAACGTTCGATCATTGTTTGTGGGTCAATACCATTGTTTTTAGACTTAGACATTTTTGTCATGCCTGTATAAACAAGTTCATTGCCTTCATTGTCGATGTACTTAGTTGGTTGACCTTTGTCGTCACGCTCAACGGTTACATCTAATGGAGAAACCCAAACACGGCCGCCGTTGTCGTTAGTGTAGTAGTATGCATCTGCAAGTACCATACCTTGACAAAGTAGACGTTTGAACGGTTCGTTGCTATCAACCATTTGCTCATCACGTAGCAATTTATGGAAGAAACGAGCATATAGTAGGTGCATACATGCATGTTCAATACCACCAACATACTGATCTACTGGTAACCAGTGATTAGCATCTTCACGGTTAAGCATTTCAGTTTCTGATGTTGCGCTACAGTAACGTGCATAATACCAAGACGATTCCATGAAGGTATCGAAAGTATCTGTTTCACGTAGTGCAGGTTGACCATTGTATGTTGTTTTAGCCCATTCTAAATCAGCTTTAATTGGACTTTGAATGCCGTCCATTTTCACATCTTCAGGTAAGATCACTGGAAGTTGGTCTGCAGGTGTTGGTACAACTGAACCATCTTCAAGTGTCAACATTGGGATTGGCGCGCCCCAATAACGTTGACGAGAAACACCCCAGTCACGTAGACGGAAGTTAACTTTCTTGGTGCCTTGACCGTTCGCTTCTAATTTAGCGGCAATTGCATCAACTGCTGCGCCAAATTCTAAACCGTCGAATTCGCCTGAATTAAATAGCACACCTTTTTCAGTGAATGCTACTTCAGATACGTCTAATTCGCTACCGTCTACTGGTTTGATTACCGGTACGATATCGATGCCGTATTTAGTTGCGAATTCATAGTCACGTTGATCGTGAGCAGGAACCGCCATTACAGCGCCAGTGCCGTAGCCCATTAATACGAAGTTAGCTACGTATACAGGTACTTTACGACCGTTTAATGGATGAATAGCGTATAGGCCAGTAGCCATGCCTTTCTTTTCCATTTTCTCTAGATCAGCTTCAGCCACTTTCATGTTTTTACATTCAAGGTTGAATTCTGCTAGTGCTGGGTTTGTTAATGCTGCTTGCTCTGCAAGTGGGTGACCTGCTGCGATACCTACATACGTTACACCCATTACTGTGTCTGGGCGTGTTGTGTATACAGATAACTTGCTTAGTTCATCCGTTTGGTCTGCAACTGCAAAGTCTAGTTCGATGCCTTCACTGCGGCCGATCCAGTTACGTTGCATGGTTTTAACTTGCTCAGGCCAGCCGTCAAGGTCATCAATAGATGTCAGTAGCTCGTCTGCGTACTCTGTGATCTTAATAAACCACTGTGGAATTTCTTTTTGTTCTACAGGGGTATCACAACGCCAGCAGCAACCGTCATTTACTTGTTCGTTAGCCAATACAGTTTCATCGTTTGGACACCAGTTAACTGATGAGGTCTTCTTGTAAACTAAACCTTTGTTGAACAGTTTAGTGAAGAACTCTTGTTCCCAACGGTAGTATTCAGGAGTACAGGTTGCAATTTCACGACTCCAGTCATAACCAAAGCCTAAAGACGTTAGCTGACCTTTCATGTAATCGATGTTTTCATATGTCCAAGGCGCAGGTGCAGTGTTGTTCTTAATTGCTGCATTTTCAGCTGGTAGACCAAATGCATCCCAACCGATTGGTTGCAATACGTTTTTTCCTTGCATACGTTGGAAACGTGCGATCACGTCACCAATGGTGTAGTTACGTACATGGCCCATGTGTAGTCGACCACTTGGGTATGGGAACATAGACAAGCAGTAGAATTTTTCTTTAGTTTCGTCGTTTTTTACTTCGAATGTTTTATTTTCTTGCCAGTGTTGTTGAACCTGAGGTTCGATACTGCTTGGAGTATATTGTTCTTGCATGGGTAATATCCAGTCTGTTCTTGGTAGGATTTATAAACAAAATTTTGCCATAGAATACCTTAGCACAGTGAGGGCAACAAGTTTCATTTGCAGATAGCGATAAGTTTTCCTTAGTGATAATGCGGATTGGGCTCTTTTGCAAGGAAACTATGTGATGCAGACCGCTTGTTGGCTTGTGATTTTGGCATATACTTAAGCTATAGCAGTGGCTGTTTTTATGTTTACAAGGTGTTGGTTATTGCTGGGTGTGAATAGTTTTACTGATCAATATAGATGACGTGTTATTAATAAATACCAGTTAACTGTTATTACATTAATTCGGAGGTTTATATGGCTAAGCTCAATACTCAATATCGAAATACAGTACGGCACTTATCTGTACATCCTCTGAGCTATAAGGGGAGGGAACAATTTATGGGTAATGATTTTACGCAACGATTTGTACTGAAAGCTGAAGCTTACTTAGGTGCGGCGGGGGATTTGACTAAAAAAGAATTAACCGAAGCATCAGCCTATATTCGCCATGATGTTGGTGAATTAAATAAAGATTATCAAACCAGTGTTGCTGACTTTAAATTATCGGCGTGGTATCAAGCGTGGGATAAAATCACCTGGGGAACATTAGCGTCGATAACCGACAAGACTCAAGTAGAATGGACTGAAGTCGGTGATGACCTAGAGCATCAAGGACGTTATCAAGTTGGTGATGAAGTGGGATTTGGTGTGTTAACTTGTGTGCGCTGTGGTTACCAAAAAGAATTATTTCATCCTGCGCTGGTATTATCTTGTGCGAATTGTGATGGTAAAGAATTTATGCGTGAAGGTTTTGAACCGTAATCCATAACGATATATTTGATTATGTTAAAACGGTAATTAGATAAATGGTCAGCGTCATATCTGCTGACCATATCCTTGGTGGCTAGCTATTGGCTAGCTATTGGCTAGCTATTGGCTAGTTAAAATGATTCATCTATTCTGACGCTCGGAAAGCCAACTTGTTGTGCGGTGGCGGTGGCAATATCTAAGTTTCTATAACATTTCTCATGGCCACTAAAATCAGTAAGTGGAATAATATCGCCATTCTCGGATTTAAATTCTACTATCCACCCGTTAGCAACTAGCGATGGTTCGACAATCGCTTCGACTAACTCATGCCTGTGATACATGCTTTTGATATCGGAAAGTTGCATGGTAATACCTCTCGGAGCAGAATTTTGGGAATTATAATCTTAGTGTAGTTGATGGTTAAGTAAGTTCAAGAATATCGATGGGTAAATGTGCAGTGCAGATAAACTCAACTCTCGTCAATAAACCTCGTAAATAAGCCTCGTTAATACGCATTAATCGAGTCACTGATTTGTGATCAAGCTCGATTAACAGTACTTGAAAGTTACTCTCTTCGACGCTTCTGTATCTCGCAGTGAAATTAATCAGTGTACTTTTATTATCTTTATCATACTGAGTTATATCACCGTATTGTTTGGAACTCAGATGCTTATGCGCACTTACTCATTACTGTTACCATTATTCCTATCAAACACTCAGCAACTGCTAGCCGCAGATGTTATGCCGGCGTTATCAATCCATCTACCAGCTGAAACTATCGATACTACCGACACTCATTCCCGTTGCCCAAGTGTGCTTAATCAGCATCGTATCAGTTATTTAGAAACGCAAATCATTAAACATCGACAGATTTATTATGCTGGCAAAACACCATTATTACATGATGGTGAATTTGATTTATTAGTGGATGAACTGGCGGTGTTATCGCATTGTTTATCCCCGGCATTAACGCAGGTTGGGAGTAAGGTCGAACAATATAATGCTCGACAACCGCACCGAGAGCAGATGCTCAGTTTAAACTCTGTGCGGGAAAGAAGCCTTGTCGATAAGTTTTATCAACGCCATCACGACCAGCAATTATTAGTACAACCTAAAGTTGATGGGATGGCGGTTGAACTGGTTTATGAAAAAGGCATATTAGTGGCGGCATCGAGCAGAGGCAATGGTAAACAAGGTCGAGATTTATTAGCACTGATGCTACGCAGTCATGCGGTCGATAGTATTATCGCTTATCCACATACCTTGGTTATTCATGGGGAGTTATATGTTGAGCAAAAAGATTGGCAGCAGCGCGGTAAGTATGTGTCTTCTCGCCATATGACCGCGGGTATTACCAGTCAATTGTCTCCAAAACAAATCGATGTCATGAGTCTGCGCTTTATGCCTTGGCGTTGGGTTGATAGCCCTTATAAAGATGAAATCATGAGTTTAGTTCAGTTAGCCATGCTCGGGTTTGCGGATATGTCGAAAATGAGTCATGCCATCGACAGCCCTAAAGACATTGATTATTGGTTAGCGCATTATCAAAATACAGAGACATTATTGCTCGATGGTATTGTTATCAAATTGGCCAATAATGTCCAGCAACGTCAATATGGTCAAACTCAGCATGCTCCGCGTTGGGCGTTGGCGCTAAAATTCACTGGTCCGAAAGGCTTAAGTAATGTCATCGATATTACTTATCAGGTGGGTAAAAGTGGGCGAATTACCCCGGTTGTTCATGTGCAACCACTGGCGTTGTCGGGACATCAAGTAACACGTGTTTCAGGACGCTCCCAGCCGTGGTTATTACAGTCTAAGATTGAAGTTGGTAGCCAAGTCGAAATTGAGCTGGTAGGGAATGCAATACCGCAATTAACCAGGGTGGTGAGCAATCGTTAGCATCTTGCATATTTAGACATTTTGGGTATACTGCTGTCCAGCAACAGGAACGGGCTCATCTAAAGGTGCGCCCGTTTTTTTTATTTTGATTTAAGTTAATCGAATATATCAGCTAAACACCCAGCGCGATGAAATGCTGGGCCAACTGTTTGTTTGAACTATGATGTAGGCAAAACCATGAAATTTATTGTAAAGATATTCCCAGAAGTAATGATGAAAAGTAAATCCGTGCGTCAGCGTTTCAGTAAAATGCTGCAATCGAGTTTACGTAATATTTTACGTCGTGAAGATGAACATGCTCGCGTGATCCTTGAGTGGGATAAGATTGTTGTTCGTACTACCGACGACAGTGATAAAAACCGCGACTTCTATCGTGAAGTATTAAGAAATACTCCGGGTATTGCCCATTCATTAGAAGTACACGAATCTACTTTTACCGATCTGGATGATATTTTCCAACAAGCATTACCAGTTTATAAAGACTTGCTTGCGGGTAAAACATTCTGTGTACGTGCTAAACGTAACGGTAAACATGATTTTACTTCGATTGACGTAGAACGTTATGTTGGCGGTGGCTTAAATCAGCATACTGATGCAGCTGGTGTGAAATTAAGAAAACCACAAGAAACGATTAAAATCGAAGTTGAACACGAAAAGCTTTATTTAGTGACTGAACGCCACGAAGGCCTGGGTGGTTTCCCAATGGCTGGACAAGAAGATGTTCTATCATTAATGTCAGGCGGTTTTGACTCGGCAGTATCAAGCTACTTAACGATTAAACGTGGTAGTCGTACGCATTTCTGTTTCTTCAATCTTGGCGGTGATGCGCATGAGATTGGTGTGAAACAAATTTCATATTACTTGTGGAACAAATACAGCTCATCACACAAAGTTAAATTTATTAGTGTGCCGTTCGATCCCGTTGTTGCAGAGATCTTAGAAAAAGTAGATAACTCGCAAATGGGTGTAGTACTGAAACGTATGATGATGCGCGCAGCGTCTAAAGTTGCAGAACGTCTCGGTATTGAAGCGTTAGTAACGGGTGAAGCTGTAGGCCAAGTATCAAGCCAAACTATCCGTAACTTATCGTTAATCGATTCCGTTACTGATATGTTGATCTTACGCCCATTGATCGTGGCTGATAAGCAAGACATTATTGATACGGCGCGTAAAATTGGTACGGCTGAATTCTCTGAAACAATTCCTGAATACTGTGGTGTTATTTCAAATAAACCAACAGTAAAAGCAGTGAAAGAGAAGATTGAAGCGGAAGAAGCTAAATTCGACATGGCATTGATTGACCAAGTTGTTATGGATGCTAAAGTGATCGATATTCGTCAAATCGCAACCGAAACACAAGAACAAGTAAGCGATGTTGAAGCAGTAACTGAAATCGCAGCAAACGAAGTGATCTTAGACATTCGCAGTATCGATGAAGTTGAAGATTCACCACTTGATGTTGATGGACTTGAAGTGCAACACATGCCTTTCTTCAAGTTAGGTAATCAGTTCGGTGAATTAGATCAAGACAAGACTTACTTACTGTACTGTGATCGTGGCGTGATGAGTAAACTACAAGCGCTTTACCTGATTGAGAAAGGTTATGGTAACGTGAAAGTTTACCGTCCTTAACTTTTAATATCCTTAAGCAATAGCATTACTGAGGTTTCGGTCTTAGTGAGGTTATGAGTAAAAGCCAGCAAGTGATTGCTGGCTTTTTTGATCTTGGACTAAACTAAATCGCGCTAAACTAAATTGTGCTCTTGGATTAAGCGGAAGTCGTTTCTTGCGCTTTGATTTGCTCGAACAAAGCTTGGTTAGTCGGCATGGGAATACTATAGGCATTTGCTACTTTTAAAATATAACCGGTAATGAAGTCAATTTCAGAAGGTCGATTAAAGTGACGATCTTGGTGCATTGAAGAGTAGTTTTCAGCAGTGCGTGTTATGACGTTATCAACTTGTGCTTGTAGCTCCGCATAAGACCAGGGTAAGCGGGCTTTTTCACAGACTAATGCTAACTCTTGCACCACCTTCACCACCTGCGGATGTAACGCTGGATTAGCCAATTCACCATTGTTGCATTGATGGATCGCGGTTAATGGATTTATTGCACAATTAATCACGAGTTTAAGCCATAGTTTCTCACGAATATCATCACACCATGTTAATTCTTCCAGAGCCCATAGTTGACTGGCAATGTCTTTATAGCGCTTGGCTTGGTTGTTGAATGGCCCCAACCAAGTAACACCAGCGCCAGTGTGGCGAATATGCTCGTCAGAGACTTTCAATACCCCATTGGATGTGGTGCCGACCATGATGGCGTTACGCGGGAATAGTTTTTCGGTTTGCTCTGCAGTGCCCATGCCATTATGTAGCAGCACGATACAACAATGCTTATCGATTTGTGATTGGAGTAAGGTCAGCGCAGGCAGTACATTTTGGGCTTTGAGGGTGACCAGTAAAAAATCACATTTAGGCGTGAGCTTACCTTGTGCCATGACGGTATTACTGCTGTTTTCAGCCGCTAAGTTTTCAAAATTAAAACTGCGGATATGTGGTTCACTCTCGGGACGTAAAACAAAAGCGGCATGTTGGCCTGATTTCAATAACTTCTCTGCAAAGAAGTGCCCGATAGCACCGGCACCGAGAATGTTCCAATTAGCCATGTATTTTTGCTCGTAATGGTTGAAGAATTAAGTAACTGGTAATACCGATTAAATCGGCGAGAATATCCCAGTAACTGGTTGTGCGACTGGGTATCATACCTTGAATGAACTCAATAAAAATACCGAATCCAAGTAATGTCATAAACAGCGTAATGGTTCTGTTGGGGAAACTATAATCAAACAGTAAGGCTAATGACGCAAAGGCAATTAAGTGGTTTAATTTGTCGTAGCCTAATTGCGGGATATCAGTTGTTGCTTTGCCAAACGCAATAATGCAGATAGTGAATATGACCATGGCTAATAACAGTCTAAACCAAAATTTATATTTGTTTAATGCCATACCTATCTCAACAAAATGGAGCCTAATGCAATTATAGTCGTTTATTTATTGTATTTAGTTCGCCAGTTGTTAGCGACCATTTTTATTTATCCGGGTTCATATATCTGTCGGTGGCAGCGATGCTATACGTATAACGTCTAATAATCGTTACTTAATGCAATGGAGTGGCTTACTTCGGTAGTTAATGGTTGAACTACCGCTATCATCTATTAGATAATCAGATCATTATAAATGATAGGATATGATGATGCCGCAATTTGATATTATTTCTGAAGTTGACATGGTTGAAGTGAAAAACGCAACTGACAATGCAAACCGTGAATTAAGCACACGTTTTGATTTCCGTGGTGTTGAAGCAAGTTTTGAACTGATTAAAGAAAAAGTAAAAATGCGTACTGATGAAGATATGCAACTTCGCCAAATGGCTGATATTTTACGTAGTGCCTTAGTTAAGCGTAATATTGATTCATCTTCGATGAGCGTAGGTAAAACTGAATTTTCAGGTAAAACTTGCAGTGCAGACGTTGAGTTTATGCAAGGCGTTGAAGGCGCAGTCGCTAAAAAAGTTGTAAAAGCAATTAAAGACAGCAAGATCAAAGTACAAGTTTCTATTCAAGGTGACAAAGTGCGCGTTGTTGGTAAGAAGCGTGATGACTTGCAAGCGACAATGCAATTAATTCGTACTTCAGATTTGGGTCAACCATTCCAATTTGATAACCAAAGAGATTAGATCTGAAGGCTTTATTTTAAAGTGATTTAGTTCTTCATAGTCATAAAAAAGCCTAACGGGTTGATACGCGTTAGGCTTTTTTTATGGCTATGATTCAATCCATTTAAAACGCTTAGTAATCTGCATGTAAATTAATACGACAATAAAGCTCACTGGAATAATCCCTAAGAACGCAGTGCCAATGAAGAAGGCTGAATAATCCCACGCATCTACAATCACCCCTGAGAATCCGGCAATAAATTTCGGCAGTAATACCATGATGGATGAGAACAGAGCATATTGGGTTGCAGTAAACTGGGTATTGGTTAAGCGTGATAAAAACACCACAAAGGCGCAAGTGGCAATGCCGGCACTTAAATTATCAGCACTAATCACCAAGGTTAATAGCAGCAGGGCAGGGTCTTGCGCTTGTAACCAAGTCTCTGGCAATATCAAAGCCAATACTGCCATTAATTGACTGGTAGCCATGCTACCTGCCATCCAATGAAACAGCACATTGGTCAGCGCCGCTAAAACACCGCCGAGTAATAAGGTAGCAAGTAGGCCAAAACCATTAACTAATAATCCGCCTAAACCAGCGCCTACCAATGTCATGACTACACCAAATACTTTGGCAACGGTGGCCACTTCGGCTTTTGAGTAACCCATGTCGACATAAAAGGGGTTGGCCATAATGCCCATGACAATGTCACTGATACGATAAGTGATAACAATACCGAGCAACAGTAGACAGGTTTTGCCATAACGTTGGAATAGGTCTATAAGCGGTTTAACGATACCGGTAATAAGGAAATCACGGATGTTATGCACGGTTTGTACTTTATGTTTGGCGACGGGTTCTTTGGAAAGCAAGGTGGCAAACACCCCGAATAACATGAACAGCGCCATACAAGCATAAGCAAACTGCCAAGCCGCGGCATTATAGACAGCGCTATTATCGTAAAATGCAGCGATGGCTAATGAACCAGCACCAGCCACGATCATAGCAAGACGATAGCCGGTCATGTAAGTGGCCGCCATTGCGCCTTGTAGTCGGCTATCCGCACTTTCAATTCGAAACGCATCAACCACGATATCTTGGGTGGCAGAGAAAAGCGCTAAACCTAGTGATGCGATGATAAATAAGATCACGCTTTGTTGCGGATCTTGGGTCGCCATAATCATTAGCATAGCAATGATCATCAGCTGTGTGAACAGTAGCCAGCTGCGGCGGCGTCCCAGTTTATTGTGCAACCAAGGTAATTGGATCTGATCGACTAATGGCGACCAAGCCCATTTAAAGCCATAGGCAAGGGCTATCCAGCTAAAGAAACCAATACTGGCACGTTCAACGCCAGCTTCACGTAGCCAAAATGACAGTGTCGAGAACACCAACAGGATAGGTAACCCAGAAGAGAAGCCAAATAATCCCATAAACAGTACTCGGGGATTAAGGTAAATTGATAAGGTTTGAAGAATAGTCGGCAATGTCAGCAATCCATAACGTAAGTGTTTGCTGATACTACCGTATTTTTATCAATTAAATAAGCCCGACAGCAGACTGGGCTTAGTTTAGTCGATGTATTTAAGCGTGAATAATTAACAATCAATTATTCGTAATAGCGAACTTAGTCCAAGTATTCCGTTATAGGTCTAATACCAATACAGTTGTATGGCTTAACTCCTTGACCTTGTAAGAATAAAGCACCAGTGTGTAATTTTTGGCGCAATATACGGTTGGCAAAAATCTGTTGGCTAGACCAGCTTTTTAACTCAAATAGCAGGAACCAAAAAACTTGTTCCTTACAGCTATCTATCGACTCATCAAAAATATCCAAGTCATCCCATTCTCGTAATGTATCCCACAGAAAATGGTTTAGTTGTGAATAAGTAAGTTTCCTCATTAGAAAAAAGTCTAGGTATTCAGCTAAGATGCCAGATTTCTCGTCAATGAACTTTTTCGCTTCCATGCAAATCTCCTCATTTGTTAGTATCTTATTTCAATCCTAGACTAAAATATGTCGCTGTCATGAATAAGCGTATTGTTAATGCGGATTTATGAAAAAAGTGTGAATGATCTCAAAAGATTGGTTTTAATCGGCGCTCAACTTAAAAATGAAAAAACTTCATATTTATGTCATAAATTCGAACAACAATTGCTAAGCTATTGATAGTGGACTTTGAGGTTGCTTGGATAAATAGATCAAACATCTGATATAGTGCCTGTAATACGCTTATTCTTATAACTGAATGGAAGTTACATCATGCGAATAAATCATTTTTTTACCAAGTTATTGTTAATTTTGTGCTCAATATTTATGTTTAATACTGCCTTTGCAGCAGAGACAAAAGCCTTAATCAAAACCAACCTAGGTGATATTACGGTTGAGCTATATCCTGAACAAGCCCCTGTTTCGGTTGCCAACTTTATCAACTATGTTGAACGCGATTTTTACAAGGGCATTATTTTCCACCGAATTATCCCTGGTTTTATGGCGCAAACGGGTGGCTTTAAAGCCAATATGGACAAACAGACTTCCGGTAAGCCAATCATTAATGAAGCGAATAATGGTTTAAGTAATGAACGCGGTACGTTGGCCTTAGCACGCACCAATAACCCCAATTCAGCAACGTCACAATTTTTCATTAATTTGAAAGATAACAACTTCTTAAACCGTTCTGGTTCACAGCCTTCACAAGCAGGCTATGCGGTGTTTGGTCGTGTAATAAAAGGCATGGATGTGGTTGATAAAATGGCGATGCAACCAACGGGTAAGAAACAGCACTACAGTGATGTACCTGTGACTGATATCGTGATTGAAAGCGTGACGCTATTGAAATAATAACATGTAATATTGTTGTTCATTACAAACGTAAAAAAGCCTCGTTGATGATCTTATAATAAGTCACCAACGAGGCTTTTTACGTTATCTACTGCTTTACGCTATGTCGTGTGGTTAATTAGCGTGCTAGATAATCACGGATCTGTTGATCATTAAATATATCGTTCAGTAGTGATGACAATTGCTGTGAAAATTTAGCTTCCAGATCACTCATTGACGGGCTAAACGCGCCTGTTAATGTTGATGCACTGCGAAACTGCTTCGTCAGTGTTTGGCCGTTATTTGCAATTGAGATAATCAATACTAAAGCCGAGTCCGCTTGATGTTCAAAGCTATCTTGCTGAACATCAATTCTCGCCGTTTGCAATTCAAGGTTAATCGCGATATCTGCTTGTGGCGTAAACACTAATCCTTGTTGTTCCCAACCTTGTTGCAGTTTAGCGGTCGTCAGCTTCACCAGTGAGCCTTGATTATTCAGTAGCTGCGCTGGTTCACCGACTTTGTGCACGGCAATTAAGTAATTAGCATCACGAATATCTTTGCTTGTTAGCGTAACCTGAGTTTCGCTGTATTGCGTTGTTAACGGTGCTGGCTCTGCAGTGATATTCACTTGCTGAGGCGCACTGGCGCAGGCTGTTAATAATATGAGGCCGGCACTTAATAGCAATTTTTTCAGCATATTATTTCTGCGCCTTAATAATCACAAACTTAGCATTGGATGCAATAACTTCATGATTATCGAATAAACGATCAAGTTTCACGTGATAGTCAAGATGACGGTTACCAACAATGTAAAGTGCGCCGCGCCAAGCTAATGCTCGGTGTGCATCTTTAAACATTTGCCATGCGATATGGTCAGTAATGGCTTTTTCTTGGTGGAACGGAGGGTTACACAATACCAGATCCACACTGTGTGGTTCATAGTCGTATAAACAGTTATTCACTAAGAATTCCACGTCTGGTTCATGGTTAGCAATGTTCGCTGCCACATTTTCCTTTGCTGATGCGATAGCCATAAATGACTCATCAACAAAGGTGATTTTAGCTTGTGGGTTTAGTTTCGCTGCAGTAATACCGATAATACCGTTACCACAACCTAAGTCGATAATATGCTGATATTCACCTTTTGGTAAATGCTGCATAAAGAAGTTGCCGCCAATATCCAAATTGTTACGTGAGAATACATTGGCATGATTAGAGAGTGAGATATTTGTTTTTGCTACATCCCAAGTCACTGGCGCTGGCACTTCTAATGCTTTGGTTTCAGTGATTGTTGCAAAGATCAAACGTGCTTTTTTCTTTGCTAATGATGTCTTCGTTTCGCCGAGGTATTTTTCAAACAAGGCTAGCGTAGAATTATGAATATCTTTCGCTTTTGCACCAGCTATGATAGTTGTGTTTGGGGTAACAACATGACTCAGCATTGCAAGTTGGTGTTCTAATAAAGACAAAGTGCGTGGGATCTTGATTAATACTAAATCAATGTTTTCCGGTAACGCAGCAAGACAGTCTTGGACTTTTACCTGTTCTGTGCTTAACTCATTTTCATCTAGATTTTGCGCGATGGCCGCATGCGTGATCCATGAATCACTCACTGCTGTGACATTATGCTTATTATAAGCACACGTTAATGCACCAAAACTATCATTGAAGATAAGTACTGAAGATTGCTCAGCAAGCGTTAAATCTGCAACCGTATTAATAATATACTCATCGGCTGAGTCCCATGCTTGCAGTTGCTCAACGCTACGTTTAGGGTAGCGGTACAAAGATAATTCGGTACTTTCAAGAGATAGCTCAGTGTTCATAGTGTGTTCCAGTTAAGGTTGATCGTGCATTTTACACTGTTATTTTACTAAATATATAAAGAAGAGGTTTTAAATGTCATTAGGTAACGATATTCAACAGCAATTATTGGCTAGTTTTGATATTCAGCATTTAGAGGTGGTTTGTGATAGTCATAAACACAATGTACCACTGGGCACTGAAATTCATTTTTCGGTAGTGATCGTCGCCACCGAGTTTGACGGTAAAATGTTGATTGCGCGTCATCGTATGGTTAATACTGCGCTGGTGGCTCAATTTGAAGCGGGTATTCACGCGCTATCCATTCATGCTTACACATCAGAACAGTGGGCTAAAAAAAATGCTCAAGATCAAAAAATACCGGAGTCACCTGACTGCTTAGGCTAATTAACAGTTGAAGTAGAAATATGATTAATTAAATGTTACGGACGTGGTCATATGTTAACTTTTTAGAATTTTATTTCAATTAATAAAGATATCGTTATATATGATTAAAATCAGTGCAAAAAAACCACTGTTCTTGATTTAACATTTAATTTAATTTGATTTTTATTTTCTTAACTCACTGTTTTAATTTGATTATATTTTCATCTAAACAGGTATTAAAAAGTTTGATTTATTAGTGTCTGTTACTTGATGAAGAGCAAGCAATCATCTTAAATTAGTGCTAGAATAACCCCAAATTTTTTGTTAATGAAACCACTCCACTTTGTGAATACTCACTAATTGGTATTCTCGTGTGTGATTTTCACTGACGAAAGTGTTCTTTATCTTCCTAAAAAAAGTAGTGCATGTGAGTATGATTACGATAAAAAAAGGACTGGATCTACCTATCGCAGGTAAACCTGAGCAAGTAATTCATGATGGCCCTGCTATCACACGAGTTGCTGTTCTAGGTGAAGAGTATATTGGAATGCGCCCAACAATGAGTGTTAAAGTTGGTGATCGTGTTAAGAAAGGTCAGGTTATTTTTGAAGACAAAAAGACACCTGGCGTTAAATATACTGCCTTCGCTGCAGGAACAATTGCTGAAGTTAACCGTGGTGCTAAGCGGATCTTACAATCGGTAGTGATTGACGTAGATGGTGACGAGAGTGAGAAATTCGCTCAGGTTACATCAGCTGAAATCGCTAATCTTGACCGCGACGTCGTGGTTAACAATCTTGTAGACTCAGGTTTATGGACTGCATTACGCACTCGTCCATTTAGCCGTGTTCCTGCAATTGATAGTAATGCATCAGCAATCTTTATTACAGCAATGGACACAAATCCACTTGCTGCAGATGCTGCATTAATTATTAATCAAAACAGCGATGCATTTGTTGATGGTTTAAATGTGATCTCACACTTAACAAGCGGTAAAGTTTACGTTTGTAAAGGGCAAGGTCCATTACCTAAATCAACAGCATCAAATGTTGAAGAGCAAGCTTTTGCTGGCCCTCATCCTGCTGGTCTTGCTGGTACGCATATTCATTTATTAGAATCAGCTGGTACTAAGCGTACTGTTTGGTCTATTGGCTATCAAGACGTTATTGCTTTCGGTAAGTTATTCACTACAGGTGAACTACATACAGACCGCGTTATTTCATTAGCAGGCCCTGCTGTGAAAAAACCACGTTTGATTAGCACTCGTCTAGGCGCATCAATTACAGAATTAACTGCAAATGAACTTAATGCTGGTGAAAACCGTGTTATTTCTGGTTCTGTACTATCTGGTGTTCAAACTTACAGTGTAAATGCTTATCTTGGTCGTTATCACAACCAAATTAGTGCGTTGACTGAAGGCCGTGAGAAAGAGTTCCTTGGTTACATGAAACCAGGTAGCGATAAATTTTCTGTAGCGAACGTATTTGCTTCTGCATTCAACCGTGCACGTCAATTTAACTTTACTACAACCACTGGTGGTAGTGATCGTGCAATGATGCCAATTGGTAACTACGAACGTGTAATGCCATTAGACATCTTACCGACTATGTTACTGCGTTCTTTAGTAACGGGCGATACAGATGAAGCGATTACGTTAGGTTGTCTTGAATTAGACGAAGAAGATTTAGCGTTATGTACTTTTACTTGCCCAGGTAAGTACGACTTTGGTCCAATTCTACGTAATTGTCTAACGACAATTGAGAAGGAAGGTTAAGCATGGGTCTTAAGAATTATATCGAAGAGATGGAACATCACTTCGAACCAGGTGGTAAACACGCAAAATGGTTTGCCCTGTATGAAGCTATTGCAACTGGCTTATTTACACCTGGTTTTGTTACAAAAGGTAAAACACACGTACGTGATAATATCGATTTAAAACGTATTATGATCTTAGTGTGGATGTGTGCATTACCTATGGTTTTCTGGGGTATGTACAACATTGGTGCTCAAGCTAATACTGCTATTGCATCAGGTGCTGGTCTTGCATTTGACGATTGGCATGTTGCACTACTAAACATGTTTGGCGTTACGATTGGTGAGGGCGCAGGTGTTATAGCGAATATGCTATATGGTGCGGTTTATTTCCTACCTATCTACGCGACAGTGTTTGTGGTTGGTGGTTTCTGGGAAGTGTTATTTGCGGCAGTGCGTAAGCATGAAGTAAATGAAGGTTTCTTCGTCACATCGATCCTATTTGCACTTATCCTGCCTGCTAACATTCCATTATGGCAAGCGGCTATTGGTATTACTTTCGGTGTTGTAATGGCGAAAGAAGTATTCGGTGGTACAGGTAAGAACTTCTTAAATCCAGCACTTGCTGGTCGTGCGTTCTTGTTCTTCGCATACCCAGCTGATATTTCAGGTGATGCTGTTTGGACTGCGGTTGACGGTTTCTCTGGTGCAACAGCACTAAGCTCTGCAGCAGCTGGCGGTCTTGAAGGCCTAACTAGTTCATTGACTTGGGCTAATGCGTTCCTTGGTAACATGCAAGGTTCTACAGGTGAAGTATCGACGTTAATTATCTTATTAGCGGGTAGCGTATTAATTTTCGCTGGTATTGCATCTTGGAGAATCGTTACTGGCGTAATGATCGGTATGGTAGCGACAAGCTTACTATTCAACATGATTGGTTCTGACACTAATCCAATGTTCGAAGTACCATTCTACTGGCATCTAGTTCTAGGTGGCTTTGCGTTTGGTATGATGTTCATGGCGACTGATCCTGTATCTGCATCGTTTACTGACAACGGTAAATGGGCATACGGTATTCTTATCGGCTTAATGGTTGTACTAATTCGTGTGGTTAACCCTGCATTCCCAGAAGGTATGATGCTAGCAATCTTATTTGCTAACTTATTCGCACCTCTATTTGATCACTTTGTTGTTCAAGCTAACATTAAACGGAGACTTGCACGCAATGGCTAGTAAAGAAACTCCACTGAAAACTATCACAGTCGTTGCGGCGTTGTGTTTAGTATGTTCAATCATCGTATCTGGCGCAGCTGTAGGCTTACGTGATGCTCAAAATGCTAACAAAGCATTAGACAAGCAAACTAACCTACTTTCTGTTGCAGGCAAATTAGAAGCAAATGCGAACGTTGGCGAAATTTACGCTAAATTTGTTGAAGCTAAATTTGTAGATTTAACTACGGGTGAGTATGTTGAAGAAAATGCAGCGACATTTGATCAACTTCAAAACGTAAAAGATCTAACGAAAAGTACTGACTTATCGGGTAACGATGTTGCTGGTATTAAGCGTCGTTCAAATGTTGCTGATGTTTATCTTGTAAAAGATGCGCAAGGTAACATTGAATCTTACGTTTTACCTGTATACGGTCGTGGCTTATGGTCAACGATGTATGCATTCGTTGCAATTGATAAAGACGCTAAAACAGTAAAAAGCATTCAGTACTATGACCAAGGAGAAACTCCGGGTCTAGGTGGTGAAGTGTTAAACCCACTGTGGACAGCTAAATGGGAAGGCAAGCAACTATTCAATGCGAATGGCGACGTTGCAATCCGTGTAGTTAAAGGCGGCGGTCAAGATAAGACTCCTTCAGGTATTGATGGACTATCTGGTGCAACTCTAACTAGCCAAGGTGTTGAAAATACATTCCAGTTCTGGATTGGTGACAGCGGTTTTGGTCCTTTCTTGAAGAAATTGCAAAACGGAGGCTTAAACAATGGCTAAGTCTGACTTAAGAGAAGTAGTTACTTCCCCTATTGTTACGAACAACCCTATTGCATTACAAATCTTAGGTGTTTGTTCTGCTCTAGCTGTAACAACTAAGATGGAAACTGCGTTTGTAATGACAATCGCTGTGATGGTAGTAACTGCCTTCTCAAGTTTCTTCATCTCGTTAGTACGTAACATGATCCCGAACAGTGTGCGTATTATTGTGCAAATGGCAATTATTGCATCACTTGTAATCGTCGTTGATCAAGTACTTAAAGCGGTAGCCTTCCAGCTATCAAAAGAGCTTTCGGTATTCGTTGGTCTAATCATTACAAACTGTATCGTAATGGGTCGTGCTGAAGCATACGCAATGAAGAATAAACCTCTTCCAAGTTTCTTAGACGGTATCGGTAACGGTTTAGGTTACGGTGCTATCTTACTTGCTGTTGCGACAGTACGTGAAATATTTGGTTCAGGTACTTGGTTTGGTATTGAAATCTTACCACTTATCCAAAACGGTGGTTGGTACCAGTCAAATGGCCTACTACTACTTCCGCCAAGTGCATTCTTCATCATTGGTCTATTGATTTGGGGTCTACGTACGTGGAAACCAGAGCAAGTTGAGCCAAAGGGGTAAACGATGGAACATTATATTAGTTTATTCGTACGTGCTATTTTCATTGAAAACTTAGCATTATCATTCTTCTTAGGTATGTGTACATTCCTTGCTGTATCTAAGAAAGTGACAACAGCGATCGGTCTTGGTGTTGCAGTAACTGCAGTACTTACTATTTCGATTCCTGTTAACCAAGTTATCTATGGCAGTGTACTTGCTCCTGGTGCACTTGCATGGGCTGGTTTCCCTGAAGCTGATTTAAGCTTCCTAGGTTTCATCACGTTCATTGGTGTAATTGCGGCGTTAGTACAAATCTTAGAGATGGTGTTAGACAAATTCTTACCGGCTCTATATAACGCACTGGGTATTTTCCTACCGCTGATCACAGTTAACTGTGCAATCTTCGGTGGTGTATCTTTCATGGTACAACGTGACTATAACTTCACAGAATCAGTAGTATATGGTTTTGGTAGTGGTCTAGGTTGGATGTTAGCTATCGTTGCGATGGCTGGTCTTCGTGAGAAAATGAAATATTCAGATGTGCCAGATGGTCTACGTGGTTTAGGTATTACCTTTATTACAGCAGGTCTTATGGCGCTAGGTTTCATGTCATTTTCTGGTATTCAGTTATAACAAACAGCTGGCTTCGGTCAGCATGTTTCAAGAGCAAAGGATAAGTCGATGGAAATCATTCTCGGCGTAGTCATGTTCACAATTATCGTTTTAGCCCTGGTAACAGTAATTCTGTTTGCTAAGTCTAAATTGGTAAGTGAAGGTGATATTACAATTAGTATTAACGGTGACCCAGAGAAAACTGTGGTGACTGGTGCAGGTGGTAAACTTCTAGGTTCACTAGCTGCAAGCGGTATTTTCGTTTCTTCAGCTTGTGGTGGCGGTGGTACTTGTGGCCAATGTCGTGTGAAAGTTAAATCAGGCGGTGGTGATATTCTACCGACTGAACTTGACCACATATCTAAAGGTGAAGCACGTGAAGGCGAGCGTTTATCATGTCAAGTTAGCGTAAAAGTTGATATGGACATTGAGCTGCCAGAAGAAATCTTTGGTGTTAAAAAATGGGAATGTGAAGTTATCTCTAACGATAACAAAGCAACCTTCATTAAAGAGCTTAAAATGGCTATTCCAAACGGCGAAGTGGTACCTTTCCGCGCCGGTGGTTATATCCAAATTGAAGCGCCTGCTCACCATGTTAAATATTCAGACTATGATATTCCTGAAGAATACCGTGGCGACTGGAAACACTTTGGTTTCTTTGATGTTGAATCTAAAGTTGATGAAGACACTATCCGTGCTTACTCTATGGCTAACTGCCCAGAAGAAGCGGGTATTATTATGCTTAACGTGCGTATTGCTACGCCACCGCCGCGTGATTTGTCTTTACCTGCAGGTAAAATGTCGTCGTACATCTTCAGCTTAAAAGCTGGCGACAAAGTAACTATCTCAGGTCCATTTGGTGAGTTCTTTGCAAAAGAAACTGACAATGAAATGGTATTTGTTGGTGGTGGTGCTGGTATGGCGCCAATGCGTTCACACATCTTCGATCAGTTAAACCGTTTAGATACAAAACGTAAGGTTTCATTCTGGTACGGTGCGCGTTCTAAGCGTGAAATGTTCTATGTTGAAGATTTCGATATGCTTGCAAAAGAGAACGAAAACTTTGAATGGCATGTTGCACTGAGTGATCCACAACCAGAAGATAACTGGGAAGGTTACACAGGCTTCATCCATAACGTGATCCTTGAGAACTACTTAGGAAATCACGAAGCGCCAGAAGATTGTGAGTACTACATGTGTGGTCCACCAATGATGAATGCTGCTGTTATCGGTATGCTGAAAGACCTTGGTGTTGAAGATGAAAATATCATGCTAGATGACTTTGGCTAATATTTTTTGATTCAATTCAAATCGATGTATCGATGGCTAGCTCTGATGGGGCTAGCCATTTTCATTCTTGGTTGTAGTGAACAAAAAAGTACAGAAGAAGTGCTTTTTTCTGGTCCTACTATGGGTACAACTTATCACATGAAAGTCGTGGGTTTCCCACTGTCTGAACAAGATAAGCAAGATATCCAAATCGAGATTGATAAACGTTTAGAATTAGTGAACGACCAGATGTCGACTTATCGTCCTAATTCAGAGTTATCGCGCTTTAATCAAAGTGTGGCTGTTACTGGTTTTGAAGTATCAGCTGATACGGCAAAGGTAGTGCTAGAAGCTCTTCGTTTGAATAAACTGACGAATGGTGCATTAGATGTAACCGTAGGTCCGTTAGTTAATCTGTGGGGTTTTGGTCCGGATAATAAACCGGAAAAAATACCATCACAGCAACAACTAGATACGATTAAGCAACGTATTGGTATTCAGCATTTAGCTGCGACCGAGACGACGTTAAGTAAAGACATCGATGGTTTATACGTTGATTTGTCTTCGATTGCGAAAGGTTATGGCGTTGATGTTATCGCTGATTACTTTGCTTCTTTAGGTATTGAAAACTACCTTGTTGAAGTTGGTGGCGAGCTGCGTATTAATGGTGTTAATGCTCGTGGCATTGATTGGCAGGTTGCAGTTGAGAAACCGACTAGTGCCAATCAAAGTGTACAAGAAGTGATTGCCGTTGGTAACAATGCGATTGCAACATCAGGTGATTATCGTAATTATTACGAGTTAGATGGTGAGCGTTTTGCGCATACTATTGACCCGATAAGCGGTAAGCCGATTAAGCATAAACTCGTATCTGTTACGGTTATCCATACTTCATCAATGACTGCTGACGCATTAGCGACAGCATTAATGGTGATGGGTGAGAAAGACGGTCTTGAGTTCGCCAAGCAGCAAGGTTTAGCTGTATTGATGATCTCTAAGTCAGATTCAGGTTATAATGAAGTGTATACTAAACAGTTCGAACCTTATTTAAAATAGAGGCTAATATGGCTTATTTTGCTGCAACATTTGTTATTTTTGCGCTCGTTATTACTGGTATGTCTATCGGTTATATCGTGCAAAAAAAATCTATCACAGGCAGCTGTGGTGGTATTAGTGGTTTAGGTATGGAAAAGGCCTGTGATTGCCCAGATCCATGTGATAAACGCAAAGCTAAAATAGCAAAAGAAGAAGCTAAACAGAAGATGTTAAACGAAAATCGTATCATCTAGTTTATGCCAAGCATCTAGCTATAAAGTGCAATTTTGTACTTTATAGCTTTTTTAAACCTTACCTTATTTCTCCCTTGGTACAACTTTTTTACACGATCGATACTCGTTTTTTACAATGGTAAATCCTCCGCTTTATTCTATTCTTTATTCTATTCACTATGATTTATGTTATCTGACCCGCATAAAATTTATGCACTCACTATCTGTTATTTTATATATAATCCTGAGTTCGTTTAATCAATAAAAATCATAGCATTATGCTTGGAGGCGCTAATGAGCGTTATAACTGAACCTAAATTTGGTAAAGAGATTGGCCCTAATTGGTTTGCTTCAGTCATGGGCACTGGGATTATTGCCAATGCTGCGGTAGGTTTACCTTTGATTGGTATTTATCTTACTGACTTTGCTTTGGTTGTCTGGTTATTAGCTGCAACGCTACTAATCATAATGCTCGCGGTTAAGATCATACAGACGATCATACGCCCTGAGATTATTAAGCGACAATTTAACGATCCTGTTATGGCGCAATTCTTTGGCGCGCCGCCAATGGCGCTACTGACAATCGCAGGTGGGACTATATTGATGGGCAACCATATTTTTGCCGCTGAAACGGTATTAATAATTGCTTGGACTTTGTGGCTGATTGGTACTTTCGGTGGTTTACTCAGTGCGGTTATCATTCCTTTTCGTCTGTTTACTCATTATGAAGTTAATAGTCACGCCGCTTTTGGTGGTTGGTTAATGCCGGTTGTGCCACCTATGGTATCAGCAACTATAGGCGCTATGCTTATTCCGCATGCCCAAGGTATCGTGTTGCAGCAAACCCTTTTATATGCCTGCTATGCGATGTTTGGGGTCAGTTTGATCGCGGCTATGATTATTATTACGCTGATCTGGAATCGCTTAGCCCATGCTGGTAGTTCTGGTGGGGCGCGCGTGCCAACATTGTGGATAGTATTAGGACCGCTTGGCCAATCTATCACCGCTATTGGCGCCTTAGGGACGGTGGCGCTGACTGTTGTTGATGAACCGATTGCGAACAGTTTAAATACCATGGCAATACTATATGGGGTACCAGTTTGGGGGTTTGCATTATTCTGGTCATGTATCGCAGGGTTACTGACTTTGCGGGCGATGCGCAGAAAAATGCCTTTCGCACTGACTTGGTGGGCTTTTACATTCCCCGTCGGTACTTGTGTTACAGGGACGACTCAACTCGCGTTGCATACTGGTTTACCTGTGTTTCAATGGGCTGCGATCATATTATTTTCTGCGCTTATTTGTGCTTGGGTTATTGCTGCAATCGGTACCGTAAAAGGTTTTAAAGGTGGACACATTTTGAAACCCGCAATTAACTCGCCTGCAGTGCAGGTTTCTAAAGGTCGCGACAAAGATAACAATTAATCCTTAATTTTCAATGTTAAAAGAATAGTTCCATTTAATTGGTACTCACTAGTGAGTAACTACAAAGTGGTTGATCTATATCAATGTAGTGTTTTCTGTATATGGCAAAGTACACCCAAGTTAATTGTTTGTTACTAAATGATGCAAAAGAACATCAACTGTAATCAAACTGTATTTGAAATGAAAACATACCACATTGATGGAGCTCTACATGAACAAGAAAATATTATCAGGATTAATCACCGCCTCTTTATTATCAGCAACGCTTGCAGCCCCAGCATTTGCTCACCAACAAGGTGATTTCATTGTTCGTGCAGGTGCCATGATGGTTGTACCAAATGAGTCAAGTGGTGAGGTATTAGAGACATTAGGTGAATTCCAAGTTAATGACAATACTCAGTTAGGTCTTAACTTTACTTATATGGCAACTGATAATATTGGTATTGAATTGGTAGCAGCAACGCCATTTACTCATGAAGTAGGACTTGGCGCTACAGGCGTAATTGCTGAAGTTAAACACTTACCGCCAACGCTATTAGCACAATACTATTTTGGTGATGCAAGTTCTAAATTCCGTCCTTATGTGGGAGCGGGTGTTAACTTTACTATATTTTTTGACACTGAGTTTAATGATACAGGCACTGCAGCTAAGTTGACGGATTTAGATATGAGCAACTCTGTAGGTTTAGCGGCGCAAGTTGGTATGGATTATAAAATCAACGATAAATGGTTAGTTAACGCATCAGTTATGTATGCAGATATCAGCACAGATGTGACTTTTAAAGCAGATGGTGTTGAGCAGAAGGTTAAAACAGACCTTGATCCATTGGTATACATGGTTAGCCTAGGTTATGTATTTTAATTAGCTTTTACAGTTTCTATTAGCTAAATATACAAGGTGCATTGGCACCTTGTTTTGTTTGTGATTGCTTTTTATTCTCCCAATATCCCTGTTTAATCCTTCCTGTGTTATCTTTTATTTCCGCTATTTTTCATTTAATTATTTGTTCTTAGCATTAATTTTATTTATAATTAACTGGCCTTTTATACAGTGCTTTTTGTGCTGTATTATTTATGTTGTACAACTTAGTTGGTTATGATTCGTTAAGCTATGAAAAAAATTATCCATATCGACATGGACGCGTACTTTGCTAACGTCGAAGTACGCGATAATCCAGCGTACAAAGATATTCCTATTGCGATTGGTGGCATGAGTGACCGTCGCGGGGTGATAGCAACGTGTAACTATATAGCCCGTCAATATGGGGTGCGCTCTGCTATGTCTTCTTATAAAGCGTTGCAACTCTGTCCTGACTTAACATTAGTACCGTCACGTATGCAGGTGTATAAAGAAGTCTCAGCTCAGATCCATGAAATATTTTCTCGTTATACCGATTTGATCGAACCGCTATCGTTAGATGAAGCTTATTTAGACGTTACCGACTGTAAGTTATTCTCTGGTAGTGCGACGTTAATTGCCGAAGATATTCGTAAAGTCATTGAGTCTGAGTTAGCACTTACTGCGTCAGCGGGTGTTGCTCCTGTTAAGTTTTTAGCTAAAGTAGCATCCGATATTAATAAACCTAATGGACAGTTCGTTATCACCCCATCACAGGTGAAATCCTTCGTTGCTGACTTATCCTTGAATAAGATCCCTGGGGTGGGTAAAGTGACTTGGCAAAAACTCAATCGCGTTGGTCTGTATACTTGTGCGGATGTACTTAAATTTCCCGCTGAAGATATTATTGAGAGCTTTGGTAAGCTCGGCCATAGCTTGTTAGAACGCTGTCAGGGCATTGATAATCGACCAGTTTGTAATGAACGAAATCGTAAATCGGTAGGGGTTGAAATCACCTTACCTGAAGATATTGTCACGCTAGCACAATGCATGACTTTATTTCCGCAGTTATACCAAACTCTGTTACAACGGCTGCAAAAAGCATCACCAGATATGCGCATCACCAAGCAAGGTGTGAAGTTGAAGTTCAATGATTTTACCCTCACCAGTGCCGAACAAAGCATCACCACGCTCGACGAGCATCTGTTTACTGATTTATATGCACAAGCACTGACAAAACAAGAAGAACGTAGTATTCGTTTAATTGGTTTATATGTCGGCCTTGCTGGTGACAATGACAGTGAACAATATAACCTACTGTTCTAGCAATGAATTTGTTCCACTCAATAATTCCTTTTAGCTTTCTATAATCATTCCGTCATCCTCCTATATTCCTAAAAGTTATTAAGAATCAGTTTATGTTCTTTGGCGGTTATAAGTAAAGAGGCTATATTGATCCAAACGATATGAAATTATCCAATTTGGTCTGATGGAGTAGAAGATGAATCAACAGAGGTTGACCCACCTTAAACAGCTGGAAGCTGAAAGTATCCACATAATCAGGGAAGTTGCTGCAGAGTTTGATAATCCGGTAATGATGTATTCAATCGGTAAAGACTCATCTGTAATGTTACACCTAGCACGCAAGGCTTTTTACCCAGGTAAGATCCCATTTCCATTATTGCATGTTGATACTAACTGGAAGTTTCGCGAAATGATCGAGTTTCGTGACAAGACTGTTGAAAAATACGGTTTTGACCTGTTAGTACACCAAAACCCTGAAGGGTTGGCGATGGGTTGTAGCCCATTTGATCATGGCAGCTCAAAGCATACCGATATTATGAAAACCCAAGGTCTGAAACAGGCGCTGGACAAATACGGTTTTGATGCGGCATTTGGTGGCGCACGACGTGATGAAGAAAAATCACGTGCTAAAGAACGTGTGTATTCATTCCGCGATAAACATCACCGCTGGGATCCGAAAAACCAACGTCCTGAATTATGGCGTACTTACAACGGTCAAGTGAATAAAGGTGAAAGCATTCGTGTATTCCCATTGTCAAACTGGACTGAACTGGATATTTGGCAATATATTTATCAAGAACAAATTGAAATTGTACCACTTTATCTTGCTGCCAAACGCCCTGTTGTCGAACGAGATGGCGCGTTGATCATGGTTGATGATGATCGCATGAAGTTACAAGCGGGTGAGAAAATCGAAGAGAAAATGGTACGTTTTAGAACGCTCGGTTGTTACCCATTAACAGGTGCTGTGGAATCTGAAGCTTTAACATTGCCTGAGATTATTGAAGAAATGTTACTGGCTACAAGCAGTGAACGACAAGGACGTATGATTGACCACGATTCTTCAGCTTCGATGGAGCAGAAGAAACGTCAAGGTTATTTCTAGGTAGGAGCAGGGTAGATGAACAGTCAAATAGCAAATGAATTAGCACAAACAGATATCGAAACCTACTTACAGCAGCAACAACACAAAAGCCTATTGCGTTTTTTAACGTGCGGTAGTGTTGATGATGGTAAAAGTAGCCTTATTGGTCGTTTATTACATGACTCACACCAGATCTATGAAGATCAATTAGCGGCGCTACATGTTGATAGCCAAAAGTCAGGCACAACTGGCGAAGCGATTGATTTAGCGTTATTAGTTGATGGTCTTGCTGCCGAACGTGAGCAAGGTATTACCATTGATGTGGCATATCGTTATTTCTCGACCGCAACACGTAAATTTATTATTGCCGATACGCCAGGACATGAAGAGTATACGCGTAATATGGCGACTGGTGCTTCAACGTGTGATCTCGCAGTGATCTTGATTGATGCACGTAAAGGGGTGTTAACTCAAACCAAACGTCATTCTTATATCGCCTCACTACTGGGTATTAAACATTTTGTTGTCGCTATTAATAAGATGGATCTTGTTGATTTCTCTGAGCAACGTTTTGAAGAGATCAAAGAAGAATACTTAGGTTTCACTGAAAAATTAAATGATATCACTATCGAATTTACGCCATTGTCGGCATTACTCGGTGATAACGTTGTTGATCGTTCGACACTCACGCCTTGGTTTAATGGTCGTACATTATTAGAGTGTTTAGAAGCGGTTGATACATCAGATGAGACACTTGATAAACCGTTCCGATTACCAGTGCAATACGTCAATCGTCCTAATCTCGATTTTCGTGGTTTTGCTGGTACTATCGCTGCAGGCCAAATCAGTGTCGGTGATGAAGTTGTGGTATTACCATCAGGTAAATCAAGTACGGTTAAATCGATTGTTACTTTTGATGGTGAACTTGCGTCAGCACATCAAGACCAAGCAATTACGTTAACCCTTACTGATGAAATTGATGTGAGCCGTGGTGATATTTTGGTTTCGGCTGCACAGCAACCAATTATCTCTGATTCACTTGTGGCCAATGTGGTATGGATGTCAGATCAAGCACTTGAAATTGGTCGTCAATACGATATCAAATTAGCGAGTAAGCAGACCACGGGACAATTTACAGCGATCCGCAATAAGGTTGATGTGAATACGCTGGAAGAATCGGCGGCCACAGAACTGGCATTGAATGAAATCGGTCTATGTGAGTTAACATTAACTGAAGCCGTTCCAGCTGACAACTATCAAGACGTTGCTGACACGGGTAGCTTTATTGTGATTGATCGTTTAACCAATGTAACTGTTGGTGCGGGCATGATTGAGCAAGTCCTAGATACCAAAGGAAGCACTCACTCACATGAGTTTAGTGGGTTTGAAGTTGAGTTGAATGCGTTAGTGCGCAAACACTTCCCAAAATGGCAAGCTATCGATATTAGCAAGCTGTAGGATATTGTTATGAATGTGATACAGGGAAGCATTTTAGGCGCACTGGTGATCTTTATAGGTTTACTTATTTCCGGTAAATTTCGACCTTCGAGTTTATTTGGTGCGATGGTTATTTTAGCTTACTTGTCAGGCTCTATTGAGATGCCACAAGTGATGGCTGGGTTTACCAATCCTTCTCTGATCACATTAATTTTATTATTATTGATTTCGATTACCATTGAAAAAACCCGTTTAATCAGTTGGATTGGACGACAATTATCCACTGGTCATTTTACTGTTGTGGTGGCTAAGTTAGGCTTTTCTACCGCACTATTATCTTCTTTTACCAACAATACCGCTGTCGTTGCATCTCTTATTGGCGCGGTGAAGCGTAATAATACCCATGCACCTACTAAACTACTTATCCCACTTTCTTATGCTGCTATCTTTGGCGGTACTTTGACCTTGATTGGTACATCGACCAATCTTATTGTGAATAGTTTTGTGGTTGATGCGGGGCTTCCTCCATTAGGTTTTTTTGAATTTTCTATTATTGGTTTAGCCGGTTTTCTTGCTGGTATGGTTGTGCTTATTACCATGAGCCATCGATTACCTGACCACAGCCAAGATGACAGCGAAGAATTAGTTTATTTTTTAGAAGCGCATGTAAAACCGAATTCAGCGCTGGTCGGTAGAACCATTGCTGAAAATAACTTACGTGCGTTAAAACAGTTATACCTTGCTGAAATACTGCGAAATGATGAGGTTATTTGTCCTGTCTGCCCAGAAGAAATATTGCAAGCGAACGATCAACTATTGTTTTGTGGTGACGTTGACTCCGTTGGTGTGCTGCAAGATATTAAGGGGCTAAAATTATTTGGCCAAGGCGAGCTTAATGGCCAACATCTGGTGGAAGTGATAGTCAGTCATTCCTCAAAATTAAACGGCTTAACCCTCAAAGAAAGTAAATTTAGAGCGCATTTTGATTCTGTGGTGGTGGCCATTCGCCGTGGTCACAGCCCGTTACGTGGTGGATTGGGTAATGTACGTTTACGTGCCGGTGATACATTATTGTTGGCGCCAGGAGCTGAATTTAAAAACAATAAAGATCTGAATCGTGATTTTGTTGTCGTCAGTGGCTTAGATGCGGCAACCCGCTTAAGCGATCATCGAAGCATTGGCGTTTTAGCTGGTTTTGTAACGACGATTGCGTTAGCGCTTACTGGTACTTTACCATTATTGAAAGGTCTGGTCATATTCGTGTTGTTATTGTGTATGAGTGGCACATTGTCATTACAAGAGATCCGTCGACGCTTACCTATTGATTTATGGGTTGTGGTTGGCAGTGCGCTGGCGCTATCTAATATGCTGCAGACGACAGGCGTATCTGACGTGTTAGCCAATTCTTTATTAGAGGCTTTTAATGGTTGGGGTGTATTGGCTGCTTTTATTGCCACTTATTTCGCCACATTATTATTAAGTGAATTAATCACCAATAACGCGGCCGCAGCGCTGGCATTTCCAATCGCGTTTAGTTTAGCGCAAAGTTATGGCGTGAGTGAATTACCTTTTATTATGGCGGTTATCTTCGGTGCCAGTGCGAGCTTTATCTCGCCTTATGGTTATCAAACAAATTTAATGGTTTATAGTGCCGGCAATTATGCATTATCAGACTACCTTAAGCTCGGTATACCGACATCGATTGTCTATTCCACTGTGGTATTAGTAATGATCCCATATGTATTCCCATTTTATCTGTGAGAGTGTAATGACTACAATTATCAAGGACAAAGAGGCTGAAATAGCAGCCACTGACAATATCGTATGGCATCAACACAGTGTTGATAAAGCAGCAAGATCAGCGAACAAACAGCAGCAACCTTGCGTACTCTGGTTTACTGGTTTAAGTGGTTCGGGTAAATCGACAGTCGCTGGTGCGCTTGAAAATGAATTGCATAAAGCGGGCTACCACACTTATTTATTAGATGGCGATAATGTACGCTTTGGTTTATGTGGTGATCTGGGCTTTAGCGATGACGACCGTAAAGAAAATATTCGCAGAGTGGGAGAAGTGGCAAAGTTAATGGTTGATGCGGGTGTTATTGTATTAACAGCATTTATTTCTCCACATCGCCAAGAACGCGAATTAGTGCGTTCATTACTCGGTGACAGTGAATTTATTGAAATACATGTGGATGCCGATCTTGCGACTTGTGAGCTGCGCGATCCGAAGGGGCTTTATAAAAAAGCCCGCGCAGGTGAAATCAAGAATTTTACCGGTATTGATTCTGTTTATGAAGCACCAGAAAAACCTGAATTATATTTAGATAACGGTAATAATCCTGTGTCTATGTCAGTTCAACAGATCATGATGTATCTTGCTCAGCAAGGTCATATAAAGTAACCGTTTTGTAAGTGCCATATTAAGGCATAGTTTGTGAGCAAGGGAGTAGTAGCGAACACATGGATATATCAATCGATCATTTAGTCAGTAAGATTAATGATATTGCTGTTGCAGCGGGACAAGAAATTTTAGATATTTATCAGCGTGATTTTCATGTGGATATGAAAGATGATAACTCTCCGGTAACGGAAGCTGATATTGCTGCCAATGATATTATTGTTGCAAGTTTACGCACTATTACCCCGGATATTCCGATTTTATCTGAAGAAGGTAGCAGTATACCTTGGGATGAAAGAAAGCAATGGCAGACGTTTTGGCTTGTGGATCCGCTTGATGGCACTAAGGAGTTCATTAAACGTAATGGTGAGTTCACCGTTAATATCGCTTTGATCCATAATCAGCAACCGATATTAGGTGTCGTTTATGCGCCGGTCTTAGATAAACTTTATTATACTACGACGCAAGGTGCATTCTTATTGCATGACGGTAACACCACTCAGTTAAGCGCATTAGCTATACCTGAGAATGAAACGGTTAAAGTAGTTGGCTCGCGTTCTCATGCAAGTCCTGAAATGGCATTGTATTTAACGCGTTACAAAGATACCGATATAATACCAGTTGGCAGTTCGCTGAAGTTTTGTTTGATTGCTGAAGGCAGCGCACATTGCTATCCACGGTTAGGCCCTACTTGTTGGTGGGATACTGGCGCTGGACATGCGGTTGCTTGTGCTGCAGGGGCTAAGGTCGTACAACTTGATGGCTCACCGTTATTGTATAACCATCAAGAGTCGGTATTAAATCCATTTTTTGTTGTTGCTAAGTAATTTGGGTATAAATTTAAAAATGGAAAGCGTTATGTAAATGACTAGTTAACTCAGCGAAATATTCACCCTTACTTTCGTGAGGGATGAGTTTAGCCAGTTCATCGCCGATATTAGTAAAGCGGTAATATTTCATACGTGATGAACGGTTTTTAACTTTCATTGTTAATGTCTCCTTCCCATAGCTTATCGGTAAATCTTTATCTAAAGGTAAGTTAACCATTTCTAATTCATTGTGATGAATTAATCCCAGATCGGATAATGTTAAAAAGCTACTATAAGGCAGTTTATGTCGGCCTAAGTTAATCGATTTAAATTGTGGTTTATTGAATAATAAGAAGCTTTTGCTGTTATTTTGGCAATTTAATACAATCTTACGATTAGAGTCATGACCGACCTGCGAGCTTAAGTTGCAAGCGACCTGAAACATTTGTGCTTCGCGTTGGGTCATTTGATTGAGCGTGCGCAATGATTTTACCGAGAAGCTACCGGAGTGACTTAATTCTAATGCAAAGATTTGTCCCCACAAGGTTTGCATATGTAAGCCGGAAATATCTTTTGCCATAGACATGAATGCACCGAGCCAATCAGGATCAATATTCTCGCTGGTTACGTCATCACAGAAGTTATTAGCACGCATAACAATACTTTCTAGGTTTTGTTGTTGTTTTATTTTCTCTTGGTTAACACGCTGAATGGCCCTGTGTTCGAATGTAGTATGCTTATTTACCGTCAACATACCATCGATACCCCGTTCTTTGGCAACTTTACGTAGTTGTTGAATACTGTTTAAAATATTCGATTCAATTTTATTTATACTGGTATCATTTACGGACATATCAAAACCTAACAGCGCATTCAAATGGAGTGGGAGTAAGCCTTTATTTATACCTGATATGGCAATAAAAGTATTGTTTTGGTCCGTGGAATTGTTAGATAACGAAGAATATTTTATGCTGGATTATATCTGTAAGTCATTAAAGCGAGTCAGGAGATAATAAATCGACCTTGACTCGCCCATTGTGCTTATTGCAGTCACTTAGATATATAGGCTATATATTAGCGTTGATAAGTCCTATCACGTTATTAATCTCTGTTGGATTCATTTCACCATCTTTGACGAATAGGATCTTACCTGCGGGATCTAATAAGATGATCGCTGAGCTTTCTTCTGTGAGTCCCCATTGATTGCGGAGATCACCTTCTTCATCGACGACGAAAATAGCATCAGGGAATTCTTCTTTGTTTGATTTAAGTTGGCTGGCGACGATTGCGCCAGTGCCCCAAATCGCATCATCTAAATTAACCAGTGTTGCAGTATTGTATTTTTCGAATGGGAAATCAGCTTGCTTTAAGGCATCTATCATAGGTTCGTTTAATTCTTTTGCCGATGTGCGACCTGCAATGTGTTGAACTACAATAACTTTATTTTTTAATTCACCTGTAGACCACTGACGGTAGTCAAATTCGCCTTCCACTAACTCAACATAACCTTTATCTGCAATGGTTACTTGCGGTAAGTTCTCTCCGATAGTCAAATTATGGCTTAAAGTAACAAATGAAGTGAGAGATAAGGTGATAGCGGTCAGTATTCTTTTCATTATTTTTATCCTTATAAATATGAAAGTGAGGTGAAAATTCGTCTATTTAATAGCAAGATAACTTACTACTTTGGCTTAGATAATTTCACATATCATTCTATTTACCAAGATAATCTGACCAAAAATCCTAAATATGTGGTTAATATAATGATTCACTAATTAATTCTGTGTTTGAAGATAGCATTTTATCTAGTTTTATTTTAGAACCAGAAATTACTGTATATTGATTTTGGTTGATCATTATTCGTTGTCCCTCTATGCCACTTTTACTATCGATCGTTAACCAGACTGGAGATACACTACCAATACTGTTGGATGGATAAAGCATGAAAAGCTCATACTTGGGGGCTAGCTGACTAATTAACGTTGCCAGTAGTAGCGCTTTTTCATCACTATCAGCTTCATTGGTTTTTAACACACTAATAGGTGAGAAAAAACTGTTGTCATGTTCTTCTCGATCTGGGATCGCATAGACCCAATGCCGTGCATTATCCACGGCAGTGATGAATGATTGCTGTTTAGCTAACTGTGTCGCGATATCTTTTAGATATGCTCTATATTCATAAAAAAGTTGAGAATAATTAGGCCTAACGCAAGGTAGTTCTTTATTATCTGGATGTACGCAAGGGCTTATTTTAAGGTGATAAAAGGCATCATTTTGGTATTGGTTATAGGCTTGCCAAAATAGCTGTGATGCATTGCTATCGGCTTTGTTGGTAAATGCGTATCTTATGTCTGTTATTTTATCCTGATCATCAGGAGTATAAAAATTAATACGCTCAATCGCAAATTCGAGTCTTGGGGTTAAGTAGGTATGAATGGCTTTGATTGGGTTACTTAATGAAAATGAAAGCTTATAACTGTCTTGTAACGAGGTTTCGACAAGCTCGGTATCAAAGAATGATTTTACTTTTAAATCTTTGCCCTCGCGATCTGTCCACTGCCAATTAATCGAAAATGAATTTGTTTCACTATTAGGTAAGCTTATTTGCTTGGAAGATGAAAGCTTGTTGCGCTCATCTGTATCACTAGAAAGAGAGGCCATCACAGGGATAGAAAGAAACATCATTATACTTGTGGCGATAGATGACCACAAAGGAGCTTTACACAATGAAGAGTGGGGCATTTAATGAATCTCAGGTAATGAGCGATTCACTAAGCTTGGTATAAAGTGTGACCAATATCAAAAAATACAGATTATTTTTTGTTGCCAACCACACCTTATACTCATCATTATTGTAATTACGCTAATTTCATTGGCGTAATTAACTACTAATTACCAGCCTTTTACGATAGCATTATTGAATAATTTGTTCGCTTCATCATAGACTTCTTGCGTTTGGAATGCGGCGATGAATTGCTTCACTTTTTCTGAATCTTTATTGTCATTACGTGCAACGATCAAGTTTACGTATGGTGATTCCTTATCTTCAACGAATACGCCATCTTTTGTTGGCGATAAACCAATCTTAGTCGCAAACGTTGTGTTGATAACAGCAAGAGTTACATCTTGTAAGTTACGTGCAAGTAATGCAGCTTCTAACTTGATTATTTCAACACCGAATGGGTTTGCTGTAATATCTAACTCTGTTGCTTTAATGCCCACACCAGGTTTCAGTGCAATGATACCTTGCTGTTCCAATAATAATAATGAACGGCCTAGGTTTGTTGGATCGTTTGGTACTGCAACCTTGTCACCTTCTTTTAACTCGTCAATGGTTTTGATTGATGCTGAGTAAGCGGCAATTGGGTAAACAAATGTGTTTGCTACTGCTGTAATATCGTAACCACGTTGCTCGATCTGTGCATCTAAGTAAGGCTTATGTTGAAAAGCATTTACATCAATACTACCTTCTTCTAATGCGCGGTTTGGTGTTACATAATCAGTAAAGGTTACAATTTCAATATCAAGATTGTATTTTTCTTTAGCAATTTTCTTGGCAATCTCAACAACTTCTGCTTCAGGGCCGGCCATTGCCCCCACTTTTAATACCGTCGACTCTTTATCACCACTACACGCACTCAATAATACACTTGATGCGATTGCTGTTACTGATACTAATTTCTTTAGTGAAAATTCCATGATTATTACTTCCTTTAGTTTTTAAGATTTATTATCTGTGGTCGACTTTACTTACTAAACGTTCACCGATTGATTGAATAATCTGTACGATGATCACTAGCAAAATAACGGTAATTAAAATAATTGTGGGGTTAAAACCAATATAGCCATGCTGAATACCGACATCACCAAGACCACCGCCGCCAACTGTCCCAGCCATTGCTGAATAGTTTACTAAGGTCACTAACGTGATGGTGATGCTGTTGATAATACCTGGCATTGCTTCAGGGATAAGTACTTTCATTACAATCTGTAGTGGTGTTGCACCCATTGTTTGTGCTGCTTCGACTAGGCCTGTCGGTACATCTAATAATGCACCTTCAATTAATCGCGCAATAAATGGGATTGAAGCGACGGTTAATGGCACTATCATCGCGCCAGTTCCGATTGATGAGCCAACAACGAGACGAGTGAACGGAATTATCGCCACAAGTAAAATAATGAAGGGCACTGAACGACCAATATTCACTATGATACTTAATACATTATTTAATTTATTGTTTTCTAAAATGCCATCTGTTTTTGTTACATGTAACAGGATCCCTGTTGGCATGCCAAGTAAACACGCAATTGCGGCTGCGATGCCAACCATCACCAGCGTCTCAATGGTCGCGGTGAAAAGTAAATTAATCATTTGCTCAGTCGACATAACCGATAACCTCTACGTTAACTGCGTGTTGTTGGAAAAATGCTTTAGCTGCAATTGTGTTTTCTTTAGTACCCATAAGCTCGGCAAGCATATAACCAAATTTAATGCCGCCAGCAAATTCAATATCGGCACTTAAAATGTTTACATCAACATTTAAAGTACGGCTTACTTCTGAAATAACCGCAGAATCAACACTATTACCAGTGAAACCAAGGCGTACCAAGGGCATTGAGTTAGCTTTTCTATGTAATGACAGACGCTGTTTGTATTCATCTGGAATTTCAAGGTTAATCGTTGCTTCAATAAATGTTTGTGCCAGTTCTGTTTGAGGGTTGGCGAAAAAGTTAGCAACGGTATTTTGTTCAATGAGTTCGCCTTTATCGATGATCGCAACGTTATGACAAATGTTCTTTACTACTTCCATCTCGTGGGTAATCAGTAGAATAGTGAGACCGAGTCGTTCATTGATATCTTTTAATAAAGCTAAAATAGATTTTGTTGTGCTTGGATCAAGTGCTGATGTTGCTTCATCGCAAAGTAACACTTTAGGTTCAGACGCTAATGCGCGGGCAATTGCAACTCGTTGCTTTTGACCGCCACTTAATTCAGCAGGGTAGGCATTATGCTTTGTCGTTAAACCAACAAGATCAAGAAGAGGTGTGATCTTATCTGTAATTTCGCTTTTAGATATGCCAGCTAATTCAAGTGGCAGTGCAACGTTATCAAATACAGTACGTGATGATAATAAATTGAAGTGTTGAAATATCATGCCTATTTGACGTCTTGCAGTACACAGGTCTGCTTTGTTTAATTGTGTTAACTCAACGCCATCGAGCTGAATTGAACCAGACGTTGGTGTTTCAAGTAAATTAACACAACGTATCAGTGTACTTTTACCAGCACCTGACGAACCTATTACACCGAATATTTCACCGCTTTTAACGTTTAAGTTAACGTCTTTCAGGGCGTACACAGGCTTTTCTGTAGTTTCAAATATTTTATTGATATTTGTTAATTTGATCATTTCAACGCCTAAAACAAAAAGTAAGAATTATTCTATAAAGTTAGATATTAATTCTTCATATATAAGTAACAACTGGATACATATGCTAATTAGTTAGTTGATTAAAGTCAATGGACTTTTTTACATCTAGACGTCTAAACGTTCTTTTATATCATTTTAGGTAGAGTGAAAGCGTAACAAAGATTGCTGCGGTATCGATTGCGAAATTTTGATTGCATGAAATAATGGTCGATTGTATGTCATAGATAACTAAAGGTGAAAATAGTGGCAACTCCAGCTGTGTTTCTAGATCGCGATGGTGTGATTAATAAAGATAAAGGTTATGTTTCAAAAATTGATGATTTTGAATTCATCGAAGGTAGCATTGAAGCAATGCAGCTATTAAAGCTGCATGGTTATCTCCTTGTTGTTATCACCAATCAGTCGGGTATTGCACGCGGCTATTATAGCGAAGATGAATTCATGACCTTAACGGAGTGGATGAATTGCTCACTTGCTGATCGTGGCGTTAAACTTGATGGTGTTTATTATTGCCCTCATCATCCAGACAAAGGTATTGGTGATTATAAGCAAGACTGTTTATGTCGTAAGCCAAATACAGGGATGTTAGATAGCGCAGCACAAGAGTTAGATATTGACTTTAAACAGTCGTTTTTAGTGGGTGATAAGTTATCTGATATTCAAGCAGGTCAAAAATCACAGCTTAAAGGCAATTATTTAGTTTCGACAGGCAAAGTGCTGTGTGAGAAAGGCGCTGAAGTTGCCGATGGTGTATTTGCAGACCTATTATCTGTGGCTAAGATGATAGTTAAAGGTTAAATAGATACGATTTGATTACTATTTGAGCGTTTACATTTTTTTTAATAAAACTACTTGCCAATAAAATGCAGTTCTCTATAATCGCTCCCACTGACACGGCAACAGCCGTTCAG